>JAYTFO010000001.1:0-3625 GCA_043734305.1 Acidobacteriota bacterium
AGGAAGTACGAGAGCTTGGAAGCGAGTTCGTAGCTATCGAGAGGTTCCGGAGCGGGCGAACGGCTGTTTTCGATCATGAACAGGAACTGCGGCGACGCCAACGCCACTTGCAGCGTGTCCTTGACACTTTCCGGGAAGCTTCGTCCGGACGCGGACGATTTCTGGTACACCGCCATCAGTGCGGATTCTTCGGCGGCGGTGATAGGACGGCGGTACGCTTTGGTCGCGAAATCGTGAACGATCTTCCGCGCGTAGGCAGGCAAATCGTTCTTCCGGTCGAAATCGGCGAAGATGTTCCGATGCGATTGCGGCGGCCACGTCTCGTAGAACGGCCCCTCGAATTCCACCGACCGGATCAACAGACGCGGCATGTCGCGGCCGTCGGTGTACTCGCTGCGGACGCCAATTTCACGCACGCCCGCCAGGTAGTTGACGTTGTCCTTTTCGACCTCGGGGCTGGGGAAATTACGAATGGCCCCTTCGAATACGAATTTTGTGAGCCTTGTGCCGGCCACAGTCTGCGCAGAGCCTACTTGCGCGAACGTGCTGCCGCAATCGCGGCGCAGGCCCAGATGCACCCCGAGCTTCGGCACGCGCTTTTCAAACGCGAGAAAACGCTTTGCAAGTTCCTGTTCTGCTGCGATCGGGGTGAACACGACCCGGTCCAATTCCGCCACCCCGGCATGCTCGGCGCGGATGCGCATGGGCCCCGCACCGAACCTTGCTACAAGGAATGCCGGTTGTTGCAGCACGCCGGTGAATTGCCGGTCGCCGAGAGTTAGCGTCATCTCCTGCTGTCTTTTTCCAGCAGGCGTCTTCACGAACTCACGCCCGATTTGAAGTAGAGCTTGAATCTCAGGTTTCTCCAATGGCCTGCGGTAGAGCCGCACATCCGCCAATTCACCTTGAAATGGCGGTGCGCCCGGAATGTTTCCGATCTGAAGATCGGCTTTTGTGTCGTCGAATCGAGCCGCGCCCATCGATGAGCCGGCCACCAAATACCCGTTCACGTAAATCCGCGTGTCGTTCTTTCCGCGCCGCACAACCACCGCGACATGCTGCCAGGAATTAGCGCGAATTATGCCCGTTTGAGAAGAAAGTATCGCGTTCGATTGATTTTCCGGGCCGGCTGTCTGAAACCGCAGCAGTCCTCGGTTTTCGGTTTCGAGATACCAGCCCGTAGTGCGGTCTGCCGATCCCAAGCTGATAATTCCAGACTTTCGCATCTGGCGCGGTTTAATCCAGGCCGTCACGGAGAAGTCGCCTTCGCCCGGATGCGCCGCATCGTTGGTTGGCAACACATCGCGAGGCACAACAAACGAATCGGCGTCACCGCTCAGTGATATTGCCTTGCCAAGCGGAGAATCGACAAGCTTCGCTTTTCCGTCCAGGCGGCCAGGCGCTTTGGTGTCCGCGGGCCATGATCCGGTTAGTCCGTCAACGAGGCTTGCGGAGTCAATACGCGGCGTCGTTGCGTCTGGTCCGTGGATGTCGACCTGGTAAATGCCCGCCTTTGGTATCGTGATCGAACCCGGAGTTTTCGGATCGCGGTAAACAACGGAACCCTCCGTTTTTTGGGTGGGAGCCCCGGGATCGAGCAACAGGCCGTCGTTGTATTTCGCCGCCATGACCGTGACACGAAAACGGCCGTAGTCCGGCAGTTCGCGCACGGAGATTTTGAAGTTGGCTTTAGGGCCATAAGTACCATCGGCTCCGAATATCTCATCGTTGGGTATGGCGGGCCGCAGAAGCAATCCTTCTGGAACGGTGCCGTAGGCGCTTCCTTTCGGATAGCCTCCGCTGCCGCGCATGTCGGCAAAAACCGCGTGATAGATGCTGTCATACTCTCTCCAGCCCCGGACTGTGTCGTTGCCGCGGTAGCCTTCGATGAACCGGTACCTGGTCCTCATCAAATGGGGTTCGAAGCCGAAAGGTTTGCTTAGCGCAGGTTGAGTGACGACGAAATCTTTGTTCTCGAGCAGCAAACTTCCCGCGCCTAAGATGAGTTGTTCAGGAAGAGGCGCGGGATTGATGGACGCGCCCAATTCCACACGGAAGTTCTCGATGGCTGGTTTCACTTTGGGGTCGACGATGGCCCGGTTCAGCGCGGTCTCGGCAATCTCGAAGTAGGCCTCGAGCTGCAAAGGCGAAAGCTGCAGCGTTTCCTTATTATTCACAAATCCGTCTTTGGAAATCGCGTCCGGGGGAAGAGCCGCGGCCAGATCGTCATCTAGCTGGAGCAGCTCGCGCAGCGTGTTGCGGTATTGCGCGACTGTCAGCCGGCGCACGAGCCCGTTCTTCGGAGACGGACGCATGCGGGCAACTTCGAGAGCCTGATTGATCCACGCGACCATCTGCTGTCTTTCGGCGTTCGTCGGCTGTGGCTGGCCTTTGGGCGGCATGCTGCCGCCGCGAATGCGGTTGCGAATCCCTTCCCACAGGCGGATGTGACGGTCTTCAAGGCCCGCGTCGAGCTGGTCGACCCGGACGCCTGCCATCGACGTTTCCTCGTTGTGGCAGCGCATGCAGTTTTGCTTGAGGAACGGCTTCACCTGCTGCTCGAACGAGGGTCCAAGCGCAACGGGCTGGACGATGGCGTTTTGAGCCAGGAGAAAACGCGCCGTCAGACCCACACCGGCGGCGGAGAGCAAACTGAGAGCGAAAAGTGCTCGCAGCCGGAGACGAGAGTTGCGTTTGGGCATACCTAAGAGGCTCTAACCAATTTACTATAAACGTTTTCTATTTCGCAAATTTTGATATCCAGGCGCGGGCCAGTCGCGTCAGCTACTCATTGCGAATCGACACCTTGTCCGGCCCGGGGAAGTCTTTCGGGACCTTCACCGTCACCTTACCAGTCGCTGCCCATTCGGCTCCGCGTTGGGTGGTGACGATGAATCCGACGCACTTCATTGCGGCGGCATCATGCCCGAGCGTCGTGTGGAAAACCCGGCCTTTTCCGTAGCTAATCGCCATGAGCATAGGCTCGTCGTGGCCCGTGCCGCGATTTTCGGGATCGGAAAATGCGGTTGCCAGCAGCGTGATGTTTTCGCCGGGGCCCCGGAGCTTCGAGTAAAGCTCGTCGGCCTCGTGCATCCAGCTTTCGGGAAGTCCCTTGGCGATAGGATGTTTGGTGTCGCGGATCACCACCGCGAACGGCTTGCGAGCGCCGTGATTGCCGGCTTTGCCCGGCGCGGTGTCAGCCGTAAGTTTACCGTCCTTGTAATACCAGAACGGTCCGGCCTTTTCATCGCGATTGCCCCAGCCGCCGGTGCCGATCATCTGGTTGTATGCCGTCCATTCCTGAAAGGCATTGTCGGCCGCATGGTACGAGACGAAGCCGCCCCCATTGCGGACGTATTTTTCGAAGGACTCCTTCAACGCGTCCGGCCAGGTGTCGCCGTTGTAGTTGAAAACCACCACTTTGTATCTCGTGAACTCGGGTTTGAAGCCGCTAAAATCTCCGCCTTTGGGCGGAGACGTGAGTACGTCGACCTGGAAAAGGCCCGAATCTTCCATCAATTTCTTAAGGACGGGCGTCGTCTCCTTCCAGGCATGATTATTTTGCCCGTCGATGATCAGGGCGTGGATTGGGGCCGCCGCCCAGGCGCCGATCGATATGATCGCA
>JAYTFO010000002.1:0-6351 GCA_043734305.1 Acidobacteriota bacterium
GCTTCGCGCGTCGTTGAAGTGCCAAAAGAATTGGAACGGGAATGGAGTGTCGAGGATGATTTCCTGTCGGCGGTCCGATCACGCGGCCGGATGCGCCCGCGGCCGGACTTCGATGAAGGCGTTCGGTATATGCGCGTGGTGCAGGCAGTGGCCGACGCGCGGGCGCGGCAAGAGTACGTGCAGATAAAGATTTAGCGCGGCGCTCCGCGTTTGTACGACGGACTTTGTTGCCGTCGTCCGTTTCGTCGTCCGGGATGCCGCAGAGCCCAAATCCGCCCGCCGCGATCGTCATATTGTCGTGCAGCAAGCCGGCAAGCGCGGCCGTGGCGTCGGAGTAAACTTTGCTAATGTGAGGCGAAATCTAAACACGGATTGGGTGGTTGGACACGGAGGAATTCCTCCGATTGACGAGCTCTGCGGACTCGAATTCGCATCGACACCGGAGCTGCGCTCCGGTTCACTAGCGGGGAATCGACGCATTGTTGCGTGAGTCGCGGACGATCATCTATGGCCATCAAAATCTCGCTTTTCAATCACAAGGGCGGCGTTAGCAAGACAACAACTGCGTTTAACCTCGGCTGGATGATGGCAAACAAGGGTAAGAAAGTTTTGTTAGTAGACTGCGACCCACAGTGCAACTTGACCGGCATGGTGTTGGGCTTTGCGGGCGTTACAGATTTAACGAAATACTACAAGACTGATAGGCCTAGCAATCTGCGTGATGGGCTGGCCCCTGCATTCGAGTCTCGTCCTACTCCGATCACCGCAGTCCGCGCTGAAAAGGTAAAAGGGCAACCCAATATGTTCCTCCTGCCGGGGCATATCGGCGTCGCGGAGTACGAGGTCACTTTAGGAATTGCACAAGAGTTGTCCGGATCACTCGTCACTCTTCAGAACCTACCGGGTTCTATCAATTACCTGATCGACGTAACTGCGGCGTCAAAAGCCGTTGACTACGTACTCATAGACATGAGTCCAAGCCTCGGCCCACTGAATCAGAACCTTTTGATGATTAGCGATTTCTTCGTGGTGCCGATGAATCCGGATTACTTTTCGGCGATGGCGATCGACTCCCTCGCCTCCGTCCTTCCGCGATGGAAGATGTGGGCTACCAAAGCTCAGTCGCTCGATGTTCTGAGGAAAGCGAGCTACCCTTTCCCCGTATCGAACCCGCGTTTTCTCGGCACTATCATTCAGAAGTACCGTTTGCAGAAGGCTCAAATACCGGCGGCGGCATTCCAGAACTGGATCACTCAGATTGAAGAAGGGGTCCAGAACAAGCTTTTACCAGCCCTCAAAGGTGCAGGGATGCTGCTGCCGGCGGCGGCGTATCGAAAGAACGGTTACTCACCCGAGAAGCCCTTTCTACAGATGTCCGATTTCAACAGTTTGATCGCATTGTCGCAGGAGCATCAGGTCCCCGTTTTTGAGTTGAGTGACAGTCAGATTGGCAAGGCTGGATCGGTGCTGGAGATAACAAAGAAGTCGATGAAGCAGTTCCGGAAGCTTTTCTCTGACGCTGCGGATCGCGTGATTTCATTGACCGAGGATGAAAGCGGCGCTTGATGACTTCATCATTAGCCTAGCTCACGTTCGCAATGTTGGTGGCGTGTATGGCTCCATCAAAGCGCTGACGACGCCGGCACTGGATCTGTCTGATCTGCTTCGGACCCAGTTAGTCATGTGCGTTAGCGCTTTGGACCGCTATGTACACGAAGTAACACGCCTAGGTATGCTGGCAACACTGGCCGGTAAACGACCGCCGACTGACGCATTTCAAAAGTACGAGATTGCGTTAGGTAGTGTGTCTCAGGCGACAGCGGCACTCGCATCCGACGCGTGGCTCGACACGGAAATCAGGACTCGACATGGATACCTATCATTTCAACAGCCAGAGAAGATCGCCGACGCGATCAGGCTCATCTCATCAGTTGAGCTTTGGAACGCGCTGGGCGCCAAATTGAAGCAGCCTCCGAAGGCACTAAAGACGGAGTTGCAGTTGATTGTCAGCAGACGCAATCAGATCGTACACGAGGCGGACGTCGACCCTACCTATGCCGGTAGCGGGGACCGGTGGCCTATTACCGCTCCAATGGTCAATGACGCAGTCGTATTCATTGAACGGCTTGTTATTACTTTGCATGGGCTGCTTTGACATCAACTGCTCGTTCCCGCAGCGACGGCGGCGGCTCTGACATATCCTTTATCCAATAAGTTCATTCTGATCTGACTCGACGTTGCCTCACGATAAGCCCGAGAGCGGAATCATAAAACTGCTCGGTCGATCTAAATGTTCGGAACTCCGCTGCTAGCCGGCGGGCCGCCGCGCGGAAGAGCGTGAGGCTGGAGACGAGCTTGAGGGCGTCGATGCGGCTGCCCATCAGGTCTTCGAGCGCGAGGCCGCGGGCGAGTTGGTCGCTGACGGCGGCGGTGATTTCTTCGTAGCGGGCGCGGAGGAGCGGGTCGCGCAGGTAATCGCACGCTTCCGCGAGATCGCGAATGGCGTAATTCTCGGCCATCGCGGATCGGCCAAGGTCGGCGAGCTGCGGGAAGATATACCAAATCCAATGACTGGTTTGCGCCCGCTGCGAATTTCGGCGAGCGCGGTCTCATAGCCGGCAGAGCGGCTGGCCTGGGCTTTGTGGAAGCGGTCGAGGGACAATGCGATGATCCCCCTCCTCTAATCTATGGCGCTGGTCCTAGTCCAACCCGACGCTGCGTCCAGCTTCGGCGGCCCGCGTGAAAATCTTGAAAATAGCGGGATGGTCGAAAACGACCGTGTTCGCCATAGCTTCGACTGTCGCTGCGGCATCGCCGAGCTCAGCGAGCCTACTCTCCGGGCCTTCTCCGGTGACGACCTTCTTCAAATCAACGCGAAGTTCGTCTGCGATCTCCTTGGCCGTGGCGTTCGTCGCCTCGTCCCGGAGATAGGTCGTGATGGAATCGAATTCGCCGCGATCAAGCCAAACGCCATGGCAGTCGGGGCAGGAATCAATCACCACACCAGATCGGCCGAAAATGATCGAGCGCAGTTTGCTAGAGGGACATTTCGGGCAGGCACGCGTCGATGGGACAACGTTTACGCTCTCTAGATGGTCGACCTCGCGATTCAACCAATGCAATTGCCCATCGTTCACATGGTTCTTCAGTTTGCGCAGTTCGTCCTTGTCCAACCACATACCATGGCATTTCGGGCAGCCTTCAAACTGCACGCCAGAAAGATTATAAAGATCGAGGGTTGCGCCCTCGACGGGACACTTTCTTTCAGTAGCACCCTTCTGCGTCGCGCCGCGGACCGGAGGGACGGCCAGTTTAAAATCGGTCTCGCTGCTCGGGCGCCTGATTCGTTTAGACCAAAAAGGCACGTGCACGTTGTTCACGAAATCGGAGAAGCCGTGACCGCTCACGGGCATGATCTTGGTCAGCTCTTCATCCAAGAGATTCAGCTCGCCGCCATCGAGCCAGAAGCCGCCGCAATTCCGGCAATGATCCAGCACGATATCGGTTTCGCCGAGAAAGCGGACACGCGACAGTTCGCAGTCATCGCAGCGCGGACACTTCTTGGCCGACCCGTGATCTTTTTCTTCTTCATCGGAGCTGAATTCGATGCTTCCCGCCACCTGGAACGCCATTTTGTCGAGTTCGCCAGCGTCCAGCCAAAGGCTGCCGCATTTCTCGCACGCGTCGTATGAGATCTCGCCGTGCTTGGTAGTGACGTCGTAATTGACCATCTCAGAATTGCAATTCAGGCAGCGCATCGGTCGAGACCATAGCAGCGGTTCGGGGGTTGTCAGTCGCGCGCCATCGCTGCCGCGGGCGAGATGGTCGCTGACGACGGCGGCGGTGATTTCTTCGTAGCGGGCACGGAGGAGCGGGCGAGGCCTGCGAGCTGCGGGAAGATATACCAGAATCCAATGGCTGGTTTTGCGCCCGCGGCGGATCTCCGCGAGCGCGGTGTCGTAGCCGGCGTGCGGGTCAGCTTGGGCTTCGTGGAAGCGATCGAGGGACATTTGAGCATGATGGTCGCCTTTGAGCGACGGACGAACCTTTCTCAGTCGGCCATGTCATACCGCATTGTGTGATCACCAACGAACGAGAGGTCCCTCGCCTTTGCTCGGGATGACAGAGGAGGCGTTGCAATACTCCCGTTGCGCGGCGAGGTCCTCCGGCTTTCGCTCGGGATGACAAGCTGCGGTTGCCGACCCGCGTTTCATCTACAGATTGAACCTTCGCTTTTATGTCGCAATCACTCGCTCACACTCTTGCCAATTTCGCCTGCTCGCTGGAATACGAGGATCTCTTTAAGAACGTCGTTCATGAGGTGAAACGCCGGCTGATCGATTCTTTGGGCTGTGCGCTTGGCGCATGGGATGAGGAGCCGTGCACGATTGCGCGCACGGTCGTTTCGGATTTTTCGGCAAAGAATGGTGCAACGGTGATCGGCACTTCGCACAAGGCGCCGTCGGACTGGGCGGCTTTCGCCAACGGTTGCTGCATTCGCTATTTCGATTACAACGACACCTATCTCTCGAAGGAACCGGCGCACCCTAGTGATAACTTCGCTGCGGTGCTGGCAGTCGCGGAAAGTGTGGGTGCTACGGGGAAAGACGTCATCGTGGCGACCGCGATCGCGTACGAAGTGCAATGTCGGCTGTGCGACGCAGCGAGTATCCGTGCGCGCGGGTGGGATCATCCAACTTACGGCGCGTTCTCGACGGCGCTGGCGTGCGCGAAGTTGATGAAGCTCGACCCGGAACGGACTCGCCACGCGATCAATATCGCCGGCGTGCATTGCGCGGCATTTCGGCAGGCGCGCGTCGGTGAGCTTTCGCATTGGAAGGGTGTGGCGTTCGCGAATGCTTCGCGGCTCGGAGTGTATGCATCGCTGCTCGCGCGCGCGGGCATGACCGGACCGGCGCCGATCTTCGAAGGCGCGATGGGATTTGAGAAGGAGCTCGGGGTGTCGTTAGGCAACGTTGGAGAAATGTTCGACAAATCGAAGGAAGCGGTCGCGGGTGAAGGGCCGGCGTCGATGATTTTGAAGACGAGCATCAAGTATTGGCCGGCCGAATATCACAGCCAAAGCGCAATCGAAGCGGCGCTACATTTGCGCAATGAGATTCCCGATCTCTCGCAGGTGAAATCGATGGTGATCGAAAGTCACGATGCTTCGGTGGATATCATTGGGAGCGAGCCGGAGAAGTGGAAACCGCAGCAGCGTGAAACGGCGGATCACAGTTTGCCTTACATTACGGCGGTGGCGTTGATCGATGGTGAGGTAACTGACAAGCAGTTCGCGCCGGAACGTTTTACGGAAACTGGGATCATCGATTTCCTGCAGAAAGTGAAGGTGGAACGGAATGACGAACTGAGCGCGTTGTACGCGGAGGCGGTGGCGAACATCGTGCACATCACTTTGCAGGATGGGCGCACGCTGACGAAGCGTGTCGATTATCCGTTAGGGAATGCAAAGAACCGACTCAAAGACGAGGAAGTGGCGGCAAAATTTTTCAATCTCGCCGCGCCGAAAATTACGAAGGAAGGTGCTGATCGCGTAGTCGAGCAATGCTGGAAACTGGATGAAACGAGCGATGTTTCGAAGTTGATGGGGTCGCTCGAGATTAACGGCTGATTTCTTTCGCCACGGATTAGCAAGGATGAAACACGGATTCGGAATTCGCTGCTCTTTTAACGGTGAAAATCCGTCTTCATCTGTGGCTAAATCGATTCAATGACGGCGGCCGCCAAACTGCGTGAGTTAATCCGCGGCGGCTGCGTTGCAATGCCGGGCGTCCCGAACGCAGCTTTCGCGCGTCAGGTTGAACGCGCCGGATTTGATGCGGTTTATGTGAGCGGCGCGGGACTGTCGAACATGACGGCGGGCGTTCCAGACGTGGGCCTATTGACGCTCACCGAAGTTGTCCGCCTCGCCGGTTACGTCGCCGCGTCCGTAGATATTCCGGCGATCGTGGATGCCGACACCGGATTCGGCGGCGCGGACAACGCCGCGCGAACGATTCGCGAACTCGAGGCGGCAGGCCTTGTGGGTTGCCACATCGAAGACCAGGAATTTCCGAAACGGTGCGGGCATCTTGCCGGCAAATCGCTCATCGCCATCGAGGACATGGAGGAGAAACTCCGGGCTGCTGCGGCGGCTAAACGAGATCGCGATTTTTTGCTGATTGCACGAACGGATGCGCGCTCGGTTGAGGATTTCGGCAGCGCAGTGAAGCGCGCTCAGAGATACATCACCGCGGGCGCGGACGCTATTTTTCCCGAGGCACTGCAAACCGCCGAAGAGTTCCGCGATTTCGCGAAGGAAGTGAAAGTGCCGCTGCTGGCGAACATGAC
>JAYTFO010000003.1:0-2425 GCA_043734305.1 Acidobacteriota bacterium
CCACAGATTGATCAGGTCTCGCGCGAGCGGGTGCGCGAAGAACTCACCAAGATGCTCACCGAAGGCCACGCCCGGCGGGCGTTTGAATTGCTCGACGAAAGTGGGTTACTGAATGAAGTTCTACCAGAAATCTCAAAGATGAAAGGTGTCGAGCAGCCGCCGCTGTTTCATCCGGAAGGCGACGTCTTCGTCCACACGCTGTTGCTACTGGAGAAACTTGCGGCGGGATGTTCGAAGACTCTGGCCTGGGGCGCCCTCCTCCACGACGTGGGCAAGCCGCCAACATTTCGCTTGGCCGATCGCATTCGCTTCGACGGTCACGTCGACGTCGGAGTCAAGATGGCCGCGGAAATCTGCCGCCGTATGCGCTTTTCGAACGACGACACCGATCAGATCCTCGCGCTGGTGGACAATCACATGCGCTTTGGCGACGTGCATAAGATGAAAGAGTCCACGCTCAAGAAGTTTTTGCGGCTGCCAATGTTCGACGAGCACCTCGAATTACATCGCATGGATTGCCTCTCGAGCAACGGCCTGGTGGAGTCGTACGAATATGCACGCGAGAAGTTGCGCGCGACACCTCCGGAAGCGATTCGTCCGCAGCCGCTCATCACGGGCCGTGATTTGATCGAGGCGGGATATGTACCGGGGGAGCGCTTCAAAACAATTCTTGAGGCGGTGGAAGATGCGCAGCTGGAAGGCAAGTTGGCGTCGCGGGAGACAGCGATGGATTTTGTGAGGCGCGAGTTCCCGGCGTCGCGCGACGACCCGCCCCGGAGGGGCGACCGAACTTAGCCCAGCGCTTCAGAGTCTGTGTGAGAACTCGAATTGCCGAGTTGCGGTGGAGCGGAAGGTACGGTTTCACAGCCGCGAAGCGGCGCAAGAATCCAGCCCACGGCGTAAGCCGTGGGAGAAGTGGAAAACGACGGAGCCCCAACGGGGCGAAAGAAGAGTTCTCACCCACACTCTTCAGCGCTGGGAAAGCGTGCGATGACGACTCAAGTCCCGGAGGGACGACCCGCGGGAGAGCCGGCGGGGCGCCGGCGCTACGGTCGAGATCGCGGACCGGAGTGCACTTATTCGAGGTCGCGATCTTGCGATGTCGTCTGCGCTGACTCCGCCGAAATTGCCTGCACTTTCGTAAGATCAATCGCCGGTAATCCTGCCTTCTTCAACTGGTTGTTGAGTTCGACCACGTCTTTCGATTTCATCTGTTCCCACGTGGCCAGCTGTTCGGACAGTGCTTTCTCCAACGCGGCAAACATCGCGGACTGCTGGGTCGTAGGCGCGGCGTCGGCGGTGTCGAGCGCGCTTAAAACCGAGCCCAGCCCAGTGTTCAGGCGAGAAAGGCTGCGTCCCTCGGGAGTGCTCAGGAAGCGCGTGCCGTAGCCGCCTTCGTCGCCTGCCAGATCTGCTGCTTTGGCTTCGAGATCGCCGATCTTCTTGGCAAGTTCCGCGCTCGGATTCTTTCCCGTGAGCGATTTCAGTTGCGAGCACAGGCTGCGCACCAGTTGCAAGGCTTGGTAATCGTGTTGAAGCGCGTCGGCGATCTTGCGGTCCAGTTCGAATTGGCGACGCAGGTCATCGGGCGTGGTCTTGACGCGCGGATCCATGCGGACCTCCAGCATCTGGGTTGAAATTCCACGGTCCGTTCGTATCACTATTTTGTACGTACCGGGAAGCACGGCTGCTCCGAGCGGATAGAGCGGTGTGTCGCGATAGATCGCCGAGATCGGGTAATCGCGGCTGAGTACATCGGGCGCAGGGTATGCAAGATCCCAAACGAAGCGGTGCATGCCGGGCGCTGTCGACAGAGTCCGCGACGGGCGCACCCAGTATGTCGGAACGTTGATCTCCTTCTCACGAACCGGCTCTGGCTTGTCGGCGCTGGAGAAGCGCCGAACGGCATTCCCCGATTGATCTGTGATTTCCAGCGTGACCGTGCCCGCTACGCCGGTTTGCATCCAGTAGTCAATCATTGCTCCGTCCGGAGGATTTTGCCCGGCCGGTTCTTCCGGCGGCAGCGGCGTGTCGGTGTTGTTGTTGCGGCGAACACGATAGGTCAACTGTGGCTTGAACAAACCCGGCAGCTGGTTGCTCGGAGTCCGAGCCGTCAATTGCCGCAGGGGCGTGATGTTGTCGAGAATCCAGAACGATCGCCCATGCGTGCCGACGACGATGTCGTCATTGTGAACGACCAGGTCGCGGATCGAGGTGGGAGGCAGATTCAGCTTCAGCGATTGCCAGTGGTCGCCGTCGTCGAACGACACGTAGACCGAGCGCTCCGTCCCGGCGAACAGCAGTCCTTTGCGTTCGTGATCTTCGCGAACGGTATTGACCGGCTCGTTGTCGGGCAGGCCAGCAACGATTTTCTGCCAGCTCTTGCCCTCGTCGTGCGTGCGGTAGATATAAGGACGCAGATCGT
>JAYTFO010000004.1:0-12295 GCA_043734305.1 Acidobacteriota bacterium
GACAAAACAGCAATATTCTATGAAGAACAGGAGCCCTGGATAGCCGCCAATTCCAAATTCAGTAGAATTTCAACTTCGGGGGGGGCCTAAATGTTTGACGATGTGTGAGTTTGTCGCTTTACAACGTGTCCCGGGGTCGTGAAATGTTCAGGGAGGCTCGTCACCGTTTGACTGTCCCACCTGGCCGCCTCTCGATCACGCCGCGGCCTTCCTCGATCACAATTTCCTGATCCACCGGCTCCGACCCCAGTTTGTCAACCTGTCCGCTCGGCCATCGAATCACGATGCCGTCAACTCTTGTCGCCGACCCCAACCCAAAGTGCAGGCGCGGATCGCTCGAGCTCTCGAAGCTGCTTCCGGCACGTACTTCAGCGGAGCGCGTTGTCCCGTCGGCGGTGATCTCAACTCTTGCTCCGAAACCATCGCGGTTGGATTTCGTGCCGACGGTCTTGATGCTGAGCCAGTGTCCGGCAGCCGGCGATTCGTTACGCAGTAGAACCGGCGAGCCGTCCAAATTCGTCATCAGCACATCCTCGCGGCCGCGATTCCGGAAGTCCGCCACCAGCGCCGCGCGTCCAACATACTTTTGGCGGAACGCCGTTCCCGCCCGCTCGCCGACTTCTTCGAATTTTCCATTATTCAGATTGTGAAAAAGAAATGGACGCTCCGCGTATCCCACTCCGAACGACTGCCCTTCCACTTGCGGATCGACGTGTCCATTGGCGATGAACAGATCGGGCCATCCGTCGTTATCGAAATCCAGAAATTTCGCGCCAAAGCCGAGATACGGAATGCTGATGCTGCCGATCCCCGCCGCACCGGCGCGATCCGTAAATTCGCCATTGTGATCGTTGCGATAAAGGTTGTTGGCGTCATCGGAGAAATTCGTCTTGACGATGTCCGGCCAGCCATCGCGATCGTAATCAGCGACGTCGATCCCCATGCCCGCCTGCTCGCGTCCGTCGGAACTGTAGGCCACGCCTGCTTCGGCGCTGGCTTCCGTGAATCCGCCCTTGCAGTTGTTGTGATAAAGCAGGCTCGGCGACGAATCGTCCGCCACGTACAGGTCGAGGCAGCCGTCCTTGTCATAGTCGAGCCACAACACGCCGAGTCCGTAGTACCCATCGGGGTCGATGCCAAGCTTTTCCGTGACGTCGGTGAAAGTCCCGTCGCCGTTGTTGTGATAGAGGCGGTCGCGATCGCCCTTCAACCCGCGCGGACCGCAGTTCACGGGGATCCCGCGATACTGGCAGAATGGTCCATCGCCAAACTTTGGGAGATTGTTAATGTCCAGTGCAACGTAGTTCGCGATATAGAGATCGAGTTTGCCGTCGTTGTCATAGTCGCCGAAAGCCGCGCTCGCGCCCCAGCGGTTCGCATTGGCGACCCCCGCCTTGGCGGTGACATCGGTGAACGTGCCGTCGTGATTATTGCGGTAGAGCGCAGAGCCGTGGAAGCCGGTGATGTAGATGTCTTGCCAGCCGTCATTGTCGAAGTCGCCGATTGCAACGCCGTATCCCCAGCCGCAGAAATTCAGGCCGGACTTCGCCGAGACATCGATGAACGTGCCGTCATGTTGATTGCGATAGAGACGCGGCGGATGGCATTTGCCGGCGCGATAGTCCTCAATGGTCGAGCCGTCGATCAGCAGGATGTCCATCCATCCGTCGTTGTCGTAGTCGAAAGCAGCGGCGCCGCCGCACTGTGTTTCCAGGATGTAGAGCTTCTCTTTCCCGCCGCAGGTGAGATGAAAATCGATTCCCGCCGCACGCGTGATGTCGACGAAGAGATCTTTCTGTGATGACGCAGCGGCCGTTGCATCTGGACTCTTCTTGGGCGGAGTTAGTCGCGCTTGGGCGAACATGGAGCCACCCCCCAGAGTAAGCGCGAATCCAACGACGGCAAGAGAACGAATTATTCGCATTATCATTAGCTATTAGAAGCTATCTGAAAAATGGTTTTGGGAAGGGCACGGCTTCAGCGATAACTGAAGTTACTGCTATTGATCGCGGCCCGTTGCCATACCCGACGCTGCTGGCTGCGCCTTCTTCAACTCCGCAAAGCGTTCCCGTTCCTGGCGCGCTTCTTCACTCTTGCCCAGTTTTTCCAGAACGCGCGCCAGTTGGTAATGCGGACTCGGATCCTTCGGATTCAACGCAATGGCTTTCCGCAACGAAGCTTCCGCCGCTGTAGTCCGTCCCGCGAGCACCTGCGCCTTTCCCAAGTTGTACCAGACGTCAGGATTCCGCGCGTCCATCTCCGACGCGCGTTGCAGATAGCCAATCGCCTCCTCGTGCTTTCCTGACTCGAGCAACGCATGCCCCAGTTGGTACACCACTTCCGGATGCTCTCCGGAACGCTGCAATTCAATTCGATATTCCGCGATGGCCTCGTCGGTGCGTCCCAGGCTGGCGTAGGCAAAGCCGAGGTGATAGTGCCCAAGTCGAAGCGCGGGATCGATCCGCAACGCGGTCTTGAACTCGTCAATGGCTTGCACGCTGCGGTTCGAATTTAAATACGCGCGCCCGAGCAGGACGTGCGCCAACGGGTTCGACGGTGCGAGTTTAACTGCCGCTTGAAGTTCATCCGCAGCGGCGGCGTAGTCCTGCTGACTCAGGCACACCAGCGCGAGATCAAAATGCGCCTGCGAATCTTTCTTGTTCAGCTCCCGTGCGCGCTCCAGTTGCTCGCGTGCGGGCTGGAGTTGTCCCAGCTTGAAATAGGCGAGTCCAAGATAATGGTGAAGATCGCTGTCGTCCGGCCACTGTTCAACTGCTTTCTCTCCCAGCGACGCCGCGTCCTGCAGTCGCCCCGCTTCGAGTTGCTGCAACAGCCGCTGACGAGCCTCGGCCTGGCTTTGCGCGTCGGCAGCGACGCACAACAAACCAAGCAAAATGATTGGACCCAAAACCAGTGAGCGGAGCATCAATAGAATTTCAACCGCAGAGTCTGCGAATATGGCGTGCCGGACCCGGAAAGCCATGACTCTGCCTCTGCCGGTCATCGTATCGCCTTTGCGCGGCTCGCCGCAATTTGATGGGCTTGTGGCAGTGTCCTGAATTCGGTCGTCTTTGCGTTCTTGGCGGGCCGTTCTTCGCGAACTTTGCGGTTTAAGATTTTGCCTTACGTATGCCCGGATCAAACCCTTAACCGCAAAGCAGGCTAAGAACATCCGCCAAGTTCGCGAAGATGCCCGTCCATACTGATTTCATCCGCGGCGTCCGCCACGGTCTTGTAAAGTAGAACCGCATGGATAAAGGAAGCATTCTTCGCGTCTGGGTTCCGTTGCTCGCAGGCTTGTGGGTACTGCGCTGGATATACCTGTATGGCCGGGGACCTCACGACGATCTGCGCGCGATCGGTTTGTGTGTGGGTCTGTTTGGATTAGCTGGCGTCATCGTCGCGCGCTACACGCTAGGCCGATCGTTTTCGGTTGGCGCCAAGGCTACGGCGCTCGTGACCTCAGGGATCTACTCCCGGATTCGCAACCCCATCTATGTCTTCAGTAGCATGTTCGTTGCCGGTGTGTTCCTGATGTTGCGCATCCCATATTTGTGGCTGCTGTTGGCGGGGATTGTCACAATGCAGATCATCCGCGCCCGCCGCGAAGCTCGCGTCCTCGAAGCCGCTTTCGGTGACGCATATCGCGAATACCGCCGCGGCACCTGGTTCTAAGAAAGTACGTCCTGATTGCAGCAGTCTAGAATCTCAGCCGTCTTTGCGTTCTTTGCGCTCTTCCTTTGCGAACTTTGCGGTTTAAGATTTTTCTGATTCCACTCCAACTTTCGTTCCCCGCCGATCCGGTGTAAGCTTCGCAGTTCAGCTTTCCATCAAGGACTCGACTCAATGCGATCGCTCCGGGTTTCATTCACAACGTTGCCGTTGATATTTCTTCTGTCCGCCGCCTGTGCCGCGTCCTCGACTGCGGTCGCATCCAAGTCCGTGCCCGTCGTTCCACCGCCGATCGCCACCCTGGCCGACAAGCCGCTTTCCGAGCGTGTCGCCGCCTACCAGATCGACGCCCGCTTCGACGCCGTCAAACACACCGTCGACGCTACCGAAGTCCTGACCTATCGCAACCTGACCGGCCAGCCGCAGGACACTTTTCCATTCCATCTTTATCTCAACGCATTCAACCCGACTTCCACGTTCATGAAGGAAGAACGCCGCGACCGGGCTGAGTTCAAGTGGAAAGATAAATACAAAGCGTCGGCGGAGGTGAAGTCGCTGGAGGTTGTCGGCATGGGCGATGTGACTTCGCAAATCAAATTCATTTCGCCCGACGACGGCAACTCCGACGACCGCACTGTATTCCAGATCAAATTGCCGCGCCCGATCGCGCCCAACGATTCGATCCAATTCAAAATTGTTTTCCACGACCAATTCGGACAGGCCTTTGCCCGCAACGGTTACGACCAGAACTTCATGATGGGCGCGCAGTGGTTTCCGAAAGTCGGCGTGTGGTGGCAGGGCGCGTGGAACTGTCATCAGTTCCATGCCAACACCGAGTTCTTCGCCGACTTCGGCACCTATGACGTGAAGCTCACCGTCCCGCAGAACGAAGTTGTCGGTGCCAGCGGAATCCAACTCAACGAAGCCAACAACAACGATGGCACCAAGACTCTGACCTTCCGTGGTGAGGACATCCACGACTTTGCCTGGACTGCTCAGCCCGATTTCAAAGTTGTCGAAGGCGATTTCGCCGGCAGCATGGGCAACGTCAAGATTCGTCTTCTCATGCAACCCGGCCACATCAGTCAGGCCGATCGTCACATGCGCATCATGCAGGAAGCCATGAAGCGCTTCGACGAGTGGTACGGTCCGTATCCTTATAAGCAGATCACCGTCGTCGATCCGGGCAACTTGCGTGCCGGCGGCATGGAGTATCCGACGCTCATCACCGCCGACACCACCTGGTGGATGCCCGACGGC
The DNA here is from genome assembly GCA_043734305.1 of Acidobacteriota bacterium. Classification (GTDB taxonomy): domain Bacteria; phylum Acidobacteriota; class Terriglobia; order Terriglobales; family Acidobacteriaceae; genus Acidiflorens. The sequence continues at coordinate 4,933 of JAYTFO010000004.1, forward strand.
CTCCGCTTCGTTGAGCAAGTCACGGAGCACGAGTTCGGCCATCAGTACTGGTACGGCATGGTCGCGTCCAACGAGTTTGAAGACGCCTGGCTCGATGAAGGCATCAATAGCTATACCGAGTGCAAGATCCTCGACGACATCTTCGGCAAAGACATATCGGCGATGGACTTGTGGCATGTCACCGAAGCCGATGTCTCACAGCAGCGCAACGGCTATCTTTCCACCGCAGATTTCGACCCCATGACGCGCTTTGCCTACCAGTATGCGAATGGGGCGTCCTACGGCGACATTACTTACGGCAAGACCACGACCGTCCTGTACACGCTTGAAAAAGTAATTGGCGCGGAAACGTTGAAGCGCGCCATCCATACTTATTTCATGCGTTACCGCTTCACCCATCCCACCAAAGAAGATTTCCTCAAGACGGTGGAAGAAGTCAGCGGCCAGAACCTGCGCTGGTTCTACGATCAGGCCGTGTACGGAACGCAAGTGCTCGACTACGAAGTCTTCAAGGCACAGTCAGGCCGCCTCGACTGGTATCTCGAAAAATTGCCCGATGAAAAGAAGGGCGAGACCATGTACCGCACCATGGTTCTGGTGCATCGTAAAGGTGATTTTATTTTCCCCGTGGACGTCCTCATCAAGTTCGACAACGGCGAATCCGCCACCGAGCATTGGGACGGCAAGGATCGCTGGGTGCGTTACACGTACGACAAGAAGGCGAAGCTGGTGTCGGCTGAGATTGATCCCGAACACGCCGTCTTTCTCGACCGGAATTATTTCAACAACAGCTACATGGCCGAAGAAGACACCCGCGCGAAATGGAAAATCATCAACTACTGGACCTGGGTCGCCCAGATGTTGTCGCAATGTCTATCGTGGTTGGCGTAAGAGCCTAAGAGCTACGAGCTCCAAGCTCCAAGCTCCAAGCAAACGACCCCGACGAATAATGGTTGGCTCGAGGCTCGCAGCTCGTAGCCCGAAGCATTTTCTGAGAACTGAGAACCGGGAACTGAGAACTTACCCATGACTTTATTACGCGAAGGCTTCAGCCGCACCTGGAACTACCAGCGCGTGCTGTGGTTCATCTTCCTCATCAATCTTGTACTGGCCCATTTTTCCGCCGGCGCGGCGTCTCACAAATTGGACGGTGTGACCGACCACAGCCTGCAATCCCAGCGCCTCACCGGCATCTTCGACTTCGGCACGTATTCAGCCTTGGCATCGAATCCAGAGGTGAAGCTTTTCGAAGTAGCCGGGGTTTCATTTGCGTTCAGCCTGCTGTTCTTCGTCATTGTCCTTTTCTTGACCGGCGGAATCCTCGAAGCCTACCGCTCTGGCCGCAAGCTCACCACCCGCGAATTCTTCGAAGCGTCGGGCAGCTACTTCTGGCGTTGGGTGCGCTTGCTGATCATGATGATGATCGTCATGATCCCGCCCCTGATGTTGACCAAAGTCGTGTTCGACAAGCCGCCCACGATGATGGTCAGTGCTGCGCAGGAGAAGACCGCCTTCTGGCTGATGGTCGGCGGTCTGGCCGTGATCGCCCTGTTGCTGATGTGCATCCGACTCTGGTTCGACATGGCACAAGTCCGCGCCGTCGTCGAAGAAGAAACTGGCATGTGGCGCAACGCCGGACGCGCCTTCAAAATCACCTTCAGCAATTTCGGGTCGCTCTTCTGGATGTACCTTCGCATTTCGGCAATCGGATGGCTGGTCTTAGCCCTCGGCCTTTACATCTGGACGAAGATGCCCCCAGCCCGCTCGCAGTGGACATTTTTGATACTGGAGTTAGTCGTCCTATGCGGCTTCGGGACGCGTCTTTGGCAACGAGCCTGCGAAATGATCTGGTATCAACGCCGCTTCCTCGCGCCCCTCGCCTCCCCAGTGCCTGTGCCAGTCGCGCCCTCTCCAAGCCAGTTGTTGACGATAGCGCCGCCGCCCTATCCGCAGAGTTGAGGGCTTAGGCAATGCCCATTTTTAGCCGCGAAGCGGCGCAAGGAATGCAGCCCATGGCGTAAGCCGTGGGTAACCGCGATAGTTGATAAGCCCCGAAGGGGCGAAAGAAAATGGCGGTGTCTGTGGAATGTATTGTCCGACATGGGTCCGGGCGTTGCCGTGATGCAAATCCTCCCCCCGCTTCCGCTGCTAGAATCTCCCCAATGAACAAACTGTCCTCAGGGCTGCTCTGCTTTCTTCTGGCCGCGACCCTCCAGGCCGCCGAAGAGACCAAGCTCAGCCCGCTGCCCGTTGCCCTTTCCAACAACGCGGTCGTCATCACACACGGCGGCAAGGAATCCAAAGTTTTTTCCTTCATGGGCATCGGCGCCAAGAAAACCTGGGACGCTATCACCAACCGGGTCTTCGCCATGGATATCTCAACCGGCAAGTGGACCGAAGTTCGCCCCGTGCCCGGTGTCGCCGGACGCCTCGCTGCTTCCGCCGCCGCGCTCGGCGACGAAATCATTTTGATCGGCGGGTATGTGGTCGACGGCCAGGGCGGTGAAACCACCGTCGCCGACGTCAACATCTATTACCCCGGCGAAAATCGCTGGTATCACGCCGAAGATACTCCTACTCCAGTGGACGACTCCGTAATCGGCGTCTACCGCGACCGCTACGTGTATCTGATCGGTGGATGGTCGAGGACCGAACCCACCCGCAAAGTCCAGGTGTTCGACACCGAAAAAAATAAATGGATGGAAGCCACGCCCCTTCCCGGCACTCCGGTCTTCGGACACTCCGGCGCTATCGTCGGCGACACCATCGTCTACGTCGACGGCGCCTACCCGAATCCCAACGGCGCCAATCCCAAGTACGTGGCATCGAGCGAATGTTGGATGGGCAAGCTCACCAAGGCCGACGTCACCAAAATTGAATGGACCAAGCTTCCCGACCATCCCGGCGCGGCCCGCTACCGCATTGCCGCCGGCGCCGCGGAAAAAGACAGCAAAATCTATTTTTCTGGCGGTACCGATAATCCCTACAACTACAACGGCGTCGGCTACAACGGTCAGCCCTCCGAGCCTTCGCCGGTGACGTTTGCCTTCAACACCAAGACCGGCAAGTGGCAGACGATCAACGAAAATACTTCCGATCCCGTCATGGACTTGCGCGGCCTGCTGGTGACTCATCGTGGCCTGATCATTGTCGGCGGCATGGAAAAGGGCCAGCAAGTCACGCCAAAAATTGCAATTGTAAAAACCTCTCCCGCGAAGTAACCTTGCTCCGGCCCAGGGCTCCAGCCGCGAAGCGGCGGAACAGGAAAGCCCGGCACGTGAGTGCCGGGTAGGCGGAGTGGAGAAGCCGAGTCCCGCAAGGGACGACACGTTCGCTCCGGAGGGGTGACCCAAGTTCCCTGGACTGACGACAGGTGTTTCCCGTGCCCAATGCACAGCCCTACCGCGTCACCAGCGCCGGTGACGCCCATCACGGCAGAGCTTCTCCGGCAGGCTTCCAATCATCGCAGCCGTGTTTCTCGCGGTGTTCCTGTCAATTGACCAACTGTCATTTCAAACACATTTCCGGAGGCTACGCCTATGACCACAGTCATGGAACCGCCCAAAACGAACGCGGCGGCGGACTACATTGCGCAAATCATCAGTCTCGTAAAAGCCAAGAATCCGGCGGAGCCTGAATTCCATCAGGCCGTGCTGGAAGTGCTCGAGTCCTTGCGGCTCGTGCTGGATCGTCATCCCGAGTACCAGGAATCCAAGATTCTCGAACGCATCACCGAGCCCGAACGCGTCCTGATGTTCCGCGTGCCCTGGTTCGACGACAAAGGGAAAGTGCAAGTCAACCGCGGTTTTCGCATCGAGATGAACAGCGCCATCGGCCCTTATAAAGGAGGCCTGCGGTTTCACCCGTCCGTCAATCTGGGCATCCTGAAATTTCTGGCCTTTGAACAGGTTTTCAAAAACTCACTGACCACGCTGCCCATGGGCGGCGGCAAGGGAGGATCCGATTTCGATCCCAAGGGCAAGAGCGACAACGAAGTGATGCGCTTCTGCCAGAGCTTCATGACCGAACTCAGCCGTCACATCGGTCCTGACACGGACGTCCCCGCCGGCGACATCGGCGTAGGCGGCCGCGAAATCGGCTTCCTGTTCGGACAATACAAACGCCTGCGCAATGAATTCTCCGGCGTGCTCACCGGCAAAGGTCTCGCCTGGGGCGGTTCACTGATTCGTCCTGAAGCGACCGGCTATGGCTGCGTGTACTTCGCGGAAGAAATGTTGAAGACCAGGAAACAAACTCTGGAAGGCAAAGTATGTCTGGTCTCCGGCAGTGGCAACGTCTCGCAATACACGGTCGAGAAACTGCTCGATCTGGGCGCGAAGCCGGTGACGCTTTCCGACTCCGACGGCGCCATCTACGACGCCGACGGCATCGATCGCGAAAAACTAGCGTTCGTGATGGATCTGAAGAACAACCGTCGTGGCCGCATCCAGGAGTACACCGACAAATTCAAGAAGGCAATCTACAGCGCCACCGACAAGAAGCTCGATCACAACTGGCTGTGGGCGATCAAAGCCGACTGTGCATTCCCGAGCGCAACCCAAAATGAGATCAACGCAAAAGACGCGGCCAATCTCATCAAGAACGGCGTGCAGGTGGTCAGCGAGGGAGCGAATATGCCGAGCACCCTCGAAGCCACACGTCTGTTCCTCGAAGCGAAGATCCTCTATGGCCCAGCCAAGGCAGCGAATGCCGGCGGCGTGGCCACTTCAGGACTGGAAATGTCGCAGAACAGCATGCGCCTCTCCTGGACTCGTGAAGAAGTGGACGATCGTCTCCACAAGATCATGATTTCCATCCACAAAGCCTGCTACGAAACGGCCGAGAAATACGGCACGCCCGGCAACTACGTGAACGGAGCCAACATCGCCGGCTTCCTGAAAGTCGCCAACTCGATGCTGGATCAGGGACTGGTGTAGGAAGAGCAGCAGTTGGCATTTTGCACCTAGCATTTAGCACTTTAGCCAAACCGGGCCGTCGTGAACGTCCTGCGCAATTCGGCGGCCCGATCAAAATCACCGGTAGAGACGGGGTTGCCAGGCTTTGCCCCGTCTCCGCCGACATTGCCCGCACCCGCTGCCACCGGAGACGCGCCAAGCCCCTTGTCTGCCAGCTTTTCCGCCCAAGAACGAAATATCAAAAAGTAAGGAAAATATGATAAAGTAAGGAACTGGATATCGCCATGCGCAAACCGTCCAAAATCACTAGTAAAGGCCAGATCACCGTCCCCATCGAAGTCCGCCGGTTGCTGGGCGTTCGGGCAGGGGACCGGCTCGTTTTCGAGAGCGACGGCAACGGCGTGCGGATCAGGCCTGTTCGCGGTGAAAGCGTGTTTGCAACATACTCTGGCATTGGCAATCCTGGAATCCCCTCTGGCAAAAAAGCCATCAATAAGTGGCTGCGGGAAGTACGCGGCCACATCGACTGATATTGCTACTGACAAGGACACTGATAATGACAACCGCGATCGACACGAACGTCATTATTGCTTTGTGGGACGCCGAACCCGCAGTCACTTCTGCCGCCCGCGCCGCGCTGGAGGCCGCCTTCCGCCGTGGAAATCTTGTCGCTTCCGCACCTGTATTCGCTGAGTTGATCGCCGCCCCCGGGCGCACCGAGAGTTTCGTCAATGCGTTTTTCGAAGAGACGGGAATTGCCGTCGATTGGCATTTGACGGAAGCGATCTGGCGAGCGGCCGGGAGATCCTTCCGGGGGTATGCAGAACGGCGCAGAAAACACCGCGATCCGGGGACTCGGCGGATTCTTGCCGACTTCTTGATCGGCGCCCACGCTGTCATAAACGGCTACCGGCTCTTGACTCTGGACGTTCATCTATACCGAGCCGCATTCCCCACCCTGAAAATCGAAACCGTCTAAGTACGTCCAAGTAGAGACGGGGCTTGCCCAGGGCTTTCGCCGTCTCCGCGCGCATTGCCCGCGCCCATGTCCAGCGGAGACGCGGCAAGCCGCGCGTCGTCTACGCGGGGGTGTGAGCTTAGCCAAATGCTAAATGCCAAATGCCAAATGCTATGCTGTCGTCCTCGGCTGCCCGTTGCCTTGACCGCAAACAGGGGCGGGAATAGACTCGCTCGACATGCCGAGAAGAACGCTTCGCGTGGGCTCTCCGCTGGTCTTGAGCGCGCTGGCAACGGTAGGACTCCAAATCCTGGGCCTGGCATTGCTGGGATCGAGGCCTCCCGGCCCAGCCCTCTCCCAGACTTTGCAGGCGCTCAGCGCGGGGCTCGCGGGCTTGGCCTGTCTGCAAGCCAGTTTTCGAAGCGAGGAATTTGCCCGATCATTTTGGCGGCTTGCGGCCAGCGCTTTTTTCTTCTGGACTGTGGCGCAGTCGGTTGGAACGTACGACTTATACAGTGGGTCGGCACCCTCCCAGTCAGCTCCGGCCAAAATCATTCTCTATTTCTTTTCCTTCACACCGCTGTTCGCCGCGTTGTTCCTGCCGCCAGGCGCGCGCGACCGCGATCGTCGCTGGGAGTCCTACCTCGACTTCCTGCAGATCCTGATCGTCATGGGCACGATCTACCTGCTGTTTCTTTACGCCCCCTGGTGGCAGTTGAGCGACCAGGAATGGGTCGTCCGGCGGTCGACCACCGGCAACCTCCGCAATCTGTTGCTTTTCGGCGGCTTTGTCCTGCGGGCCCTGACCACCCGCTCCCAGCCTCGGCGTGAACTGTACACCCGAGTAGGACTGCCGATCGTGCTCTACTCCCTGGGTTTCTGGCTGGGGAAGCGCGGGCTCACCCTGTGGTCGGGTAGTTTCGGAAGCTGGTTCGACGTGATCTGGACGCTTTCCTTCGTGCTGATGGTGGTCCTGGCAGCCAGTTGGCAGGATGAACCAGCTGAGAAAGAGCCGGCAAAAGGCACAGAATTCGTGCCGTTGGCACTGGCCTTTCTGTTGACTCTTTTCCTGCCCGCGATAGCTCCCGGGCTTTTGCTTCTTCGCGGTCACGTGTCCAATACCGAGATTCTTCTGATCAGCGCAGCGGAAGCGGCGGTCGTGATCTGTTTTTTTGCCAGAATCAGCCTTGCCCAATACCGCCAGAATCGGACCTTCGAACTGCTTCGAGTCTCGGAGCGGCGCTATCGGTCTCTCTTTGAGCACAACATGGCGGGAGTGTTCTGCACCACGCCGGATGGAAAGTATCTGGACTGCAATGAGGCGTACGCGCAAATCATTGGATATGCCTCTCGTGACGAAGTCCTGGCCAGCAATCCGATCGCACTGTACGCGATACCAGCGGTGCGGGAGGAGCGGATCGCACTGCTGCGTCGCCAGAAAGTCTTTCGAAATATGGAAGTCCAACTGCGATGCAAGAGCGGAAATCTC
>JAYTFO010000005.1:0-9934 GCA_043734305.1 Acidobacteriota bacterium
CGCTCGGCGAATGAGGCTTCCGCGGCGAATACCATCCGTACCATCAACGGTGCCCAAATTTCCTACAACTCAGCCTATCCGACGGCAGGCTTTGCCAGCACGCTCGCCGCACTGGGTGGAATGAGTCGCACTCCGCCATCCCCGGCCAGCGCGTGCTTGATTGACAGTCAGGTCGCGTCGGGGACAAAGAATGGTTACTCGTTCACGCTCGCGGGATTGACCGGAAGTCCCACCGCGACCTATCAGATCATCGGGTCGCCCACCGTTCCCAACCAGACCGGCGTGCGTTCCTACTGCTCGTTTGCGGATAGCGTCGTCCGCGCCCAGATCGGCGCGATTGCCACGTGCGATAACGGGGTGCCGCCGCTGCAATAAGAAGCATTCAGCATTCAGCACTCGGCACTCAGCTAAACCTGAAGAACTTGCTGAAGGCTGAGTGCTGAATGCTGACTGCTGCCTTCTGGTAGTCTTCCTTCTTCATGCCCGGCGCTCAGCATTCGGGAATCCGCATTGCGATTGATACGGGAGGAACCTTCACCGACTGCGTGTGGGTGGAAGGTGGTGTGCTCAGGACGCTGAAAGTGTTTTCGACGCCTGACGATCCGTCGCGGGCGATCGCCGAGGCGCTTCAGAAAATCGGGGTCGAAGGCGGATGCACTCTTCTGCACGGGACCACCGTCGGTACCAACGCGCTGTTGCAACGAAAAGGCGCACGGGTAGCGCTGATTACGACTGCGGGATTTGAGGATGTGATCGAGATCGGGCGGCAGGCGCGGCCGCAGTTGTATGACTTCTTCTTTGAGCGAGTGCCTCCGCTGGTGGCGCGGGATCTGCGCTTCGGAGTTAAAGAGCGAATCGGGGCGGATGGGCGAGTGCTGGAGTCTCCCTCGGCCGCGGAACTAGAACGTGTGTGCGAAGAAGTCATGTGTGCGCAGCCGGAAGCCATCGCGATTTCCTTGTTGTTCTCATTTGCAAATCCAGATCACGAGGTAGCCTTATCCGCCGCTCTGGCAGCGCTCGGCAAGCCACTTTCGGTTTCGCACAAGATTCTTCCTGAGTTTCGCGAATACGAACGTACCAGCACTGTGGTGGTGAATGCGTATCTGCAACCGCTGATGCAAAGCTATCTGGAGAAGATCGGCGAGCGCGCAAGAAGTTTGACCGCAGGTTCAGGTGCAGGGAAAAGAGCGCCGCGCATCTTCGTCATGCAATCGAGTGGCGGGATTACTTCGCTGGAAGCGGCGGCCCGTGAACCGGTGCGCACCGTGCTCTCCGGGCCTGCCGGAGGATTGGTCGGCGCGGCGGCGATGGCGGCGCGCAGCGGATTTCCGCGCGTCCTCTCCTTCGACATGGGAGGAACTTCTACCGACGTTGCGCTGGTGGAGGGCGAAGCTCGTCCCGGCAGCCAGGCGGAAGTTGCGGGATTCCCGGTGGGCGTGCCGATGCTCGACATCCACACGGTCGGCGCGGGAGGCGGTTCGCTGGCGCGCTTCGACGCCGGCGGCGCACTGCGCGTTGGTCCTGAATCGGCAGGGGCAGACCCCGGACCGATCTGCTATGGCCGCGGCGTGCAGCCCACGGTCACCGACGCCAACTTGATTTTGGGGCGACTTCGCGCGGATCGCTTTCTGGGTGGAGAGTTCACCCTGGATGCGGAACGCACGCGCCGCCTCACCTCCGAATGGTTGAGGAAGCAGAACTCGCGTCTGACGCTGGAAGAGTTCGCCGCCGGTGTGCTCCAAGTTGTGAATGCAAATATGGAGCGAGCGCTGCGCGTGGTGTCGATCGAGCGTGGATACGATCCACGCGACTTTGCGCTGGTCGCATTTGGCGGCGCGGGCGGACTGCATGCCTGTGAACTGGCCGAGGCGCTTGCCATTCCGACGGTGATCGTGCCGGCTCGTCCGGGAGCGCTCTCGGCGTTTGGGATTCTGGTCAGCGATGCGGTCAAAGATTTCTCGCGCACGCTGCTGTGGAATCTCGAGGACGGGTACTCGCGCCCGCAACTGGAAAAGGAATTCCGCAAGCTGGAGATGACCCCGCGAAAAGAGCTTCGTGCCGAGAAGTGGGCGGGGAAGCTGCTCTTCGAACGCAGTCTCGACCTGCGCTATCGCGGGCAAGGATATGAGTTGAACGTACCGGCCACAGGAAATGCGGCTGCTCACTTCCATCGGGAACATCAGCGGCGTTATGGATATCACCACCCCGGAAAGGAGATCGAGTTGGTGACTTTGCGGCTACGCGGAAAAGTGAAGGCGCGAAAGTCGGATGTCACCGAGGCCGCTGTGAAGAGGGGGCGCGAATCGTCAGCCCGGGTGTTGCCGGTGGAGAGTGCATCGGTGATTTTTCAGGGTAGACGGGTTGCGACGCCCGTCTACGAGCGCGGCGATTTGATTTGGGGGCAATCGGTGAAAGGGCCGGCAGTGATCACGGAGTACAGCGCGACGACTGTGATTCCACCGGGAAAGAAGTTCGGGGTGGATCGGGCGGGGAATTTGCTGATTACCGTTTGATCAGGTTCGGGTAAGGGTTCGCCACAAAGTTGGCTTCTGCTTCTGAAGGAAATAAGGCCAGCCCTCGCGGGCTGAAGCCCAACCCTTATCTATGACATAACGGCTAAAAGCCGCGCCCATTCAAAGATCAGTATTTCAAGAGCAATGTTAAGGATGAGGTCCGCAATCGCGACGGAGAACTCAAATGTTCTGCTCTTCGTCCGGCGCTTTTCCCTCTTCCAGCGCCATGTCGTTAAGTTCGCTGGACTCGAAGACGTCCCCACACTCTTTGCATTCGACGTATTCGGCGTCTTCGTCGCGGGAGACGATCTGCACCTGGGGGTGCTTGCACTTCACGTTGGCAGAGGGTTGCGGCGGCTGGCTTGTCGTCATAGATTCCGGGCTGCTCTGGTCTTCTGGAGAGTAGTTCCGTTCATGAGCCGGAAAATGGTCGTATTTTAGAACGCCTGTTGAGGATGTCAAGTACCGTCGGAATACCGTAGTGGGTCAGATTCATACAAGGCAACAAAGAGCTCGAACCACCAAGGGCACGAAGGATCACGAAGGTCTTGCGATTCAATGATTCCCTTCGTGGACCTTCGTGCCCTTGGTGGTTAACGTTCGTGAATTGACCTCTACTCGGAACACTTGTCCACCTACTTCCTCAACGTTCCCGAACTGTCGCTAAACTACTCACCCCGCGAAAGTTGCCATCCAGTTGCGAAATTCAGCAGTTGCCTGATCGGGCTTGCGGGAAGCGGCGTCCGGCGCTACTATAGATATGCGACCAAAACAGTCGGCAATCTATCCGACCATATCGGTCGGCATTACCCGCGATGCTGAAACTGACCAAAAAAGCCGACTACGGACTGATGGCGATGAAGCACCTCGCCGAGCGTTCGCCGAAAGGTTCATGCAGCGCCAAGGACGTGGCCGAAGCCTACGGCATCCCGCAGGAGGCCCTGGCGAAAATCCTGCAACGGCTGGCAAAAGCCGGTTTGCTGCGGTCGCAACACGGCATTAACGGTGGCTACATGCTGGCGCGCGATCCGAATACGATTTCGGCGTTTGAAGTGATTCAGGCGATTGATGGTCCGCTTTTTATTACGTCCTGCATCACGGTGCGAGGCGAGTGTGATCAGACCGATCGCTGTACCATCCGCGAGCCGCTGCGTAAGGTGAATGAAAGCATCGAGCAAGTGCTGAAGAGAATCAAAATTTCGCACATGCGAGAAGAGCCGGAAACGATTGAGATCAAAAAGTCGGCGGAGCTGGTAACGATTGTTTAAGTAGCGCCGGCACCTTGCCGGCAAACGGACTTGAGGAGGACAGCAATCATGAGCACGGATGTGAAGACGGCGCCCCCCGCCACCCAGACCAACGATCAGCGCACGATCCCGGACGGCATCAAGCTGCCGATCTACATGGATAACCACGCGACCACGCAACTCGATCCGCGCGTGCTGGAAGAGATGTTGCCGTACTTCATGGAGAAATTCGGCAACGCGGCCAGCCGCAACCATCCATTTGGATGGGCGGCGGAGGAAGCGGTCGAGTTGTCGCGCGAGCGCATCGCCAAACTGATTGGCGCGACTGCGAAAGAAATCATCTTCACTTCGGGCGCCACCGAGAGCGACAACCTTGCGATCAAGGGCGTTGCCGAGATGTATCGCGAGAAGGGCAACCACATCATCACGGCGGTTACGGAACACAAGGCCGTGCTCGATACCTGCAAGCACCTGGAAAAATATGGTTTCCGCGTAACTTACATGCCGGTGCAGAAAGACGGGCTGGTTGATCTCGACGATCTGAAGCGCGCGATCGATGACAAGACGATCCTGGTCACGATCATGGCGGCGAACAATGAAATCGGCGTGGTGCAGCCGGTGGCGGAAATTGGCAAACTTTGTCACGAGCGCGGCGTGATTTTTCACACCGACGCGGTGCAGGCGATCGGCAAGATTCCAGTCGACGTAAACAAGATGAACATTGACGTCGCGTCCATTACGGGACACAAGCTGTATGGACCGAAGGGCGTAGGCGCGCTTTATGTTCGGCGCAAGAATCCGCGCGTGCAACTGGTGCCGATGATTGACGGCGGCGGCCACGAGCGCGGCATGCGCTCGGGAACGCTCAATGTTCCTGGGATCGCGGGACTGGGCAAGGCTTGCGCCATTGCAATGGAAGAGATGCCGCAGGAATCCTGCAAAATTTCCGGGCTGCGAAATCGTCTGCGCGACAAAATTATGGGGCGGCTGGACGAGACTTATATCAATGGTTCCATGGAACATCGTCTGCCGGGCAACCTGAATATCAGTTTTGCGTATGTGGAAGGCGAATCGCTGTTGATGGGCATCAACGACATCGCAGTGTCGAGCGGTTCGGCCTGTACGTCCGCGACGCTGGAGCCGTCGTATGTTTTGAAAGCTCTAGGCACCGGCGACGACCTGGCGCACAGTTCGATCCGGTTCGGCATCGGGCGCTTCAACACCGAAGCCGAAATCGACTACGTGGCGGATCGCGTGATTGAGACCGTCGAGCGTCTGCGCGAACTTTCGCCGCTCTATGAGATGGCAAAAGAGGGCATCGATTTGAAATCCGTGAAGTGGGCGGGGGAAGCGCACTAGAAGCTGCGAGCGATGAGCCGCGAGCTTCGGGGCTCGAAGCTGGGAATGGGACTTCAATTAAGGCTGAGGAGCAATCCATGTCATATAGCGAGAAAGTGATTGATCACTACAACCATCCACGCAACGTAGGCTCGATGGACAAGGCCAGCGCCGACGTGGGCACCGGACTTGTCGGCGCGCCCGAGTGTGGCGACGTCATGAAGTTGCAGATCAAGGTCAATCCCGACACTAACGTGATTGAAGACGCGAAGTTCAAAACCTTCGGCTGCGGCTCGGCCATTGCCTCGTCCTCGCTCGCTACGGAGTGGGTGAAAGGCAAGACCATCGACGAGGCTTTGGCGATCAAGAACACCGAGATCGTGAAGGAACTCGCGTTGCCGCCAGTGAAGATTCACTGCTCGGTGCTGGCGGAAGACGCTATCCGCGCGGCGATCGGCGACTGGAAGAAAAAGCAGGACGCGACCAAGCCCATGGCCGTGCAGACGGCGCTGTAAGAAACGCTTCGAGCGAATCGACTTCGGTCTCGCTCGGAATTTGGGTTGCTCGCGGCTCCGTTGCCCGAAGCCCGCGGCTCACTATGGAACAAGTAACACAATCCGCGGCGCCTGCGGCTCCCGTCAAAGGCATCCAGATCACCGACAAGGCGATCGCGAGGGTACGTTCGGCGATGGAGAAGGAAGGCATCTCGCTCGATCAGGGCGGACTCCGACTGGGCGTGCAGGGCGGCGGATGCTCGGGGCTTAGTTACAACATCCGCTTCGACACGCAACCGCGGGAACGTGACCGCGTGTTTCAGTTTGGCGGTGTGCGCGTGTTCGTGGACCCGAAATCGTTTATCTATCTGCACGGGATGGTTCTGGATTATCAGGAAACCCTGATGCAGCAGGGTTTCGTTTTTGTAAATCCGAATTCAACGAAATCCTGCGGCTGCGGCACTTCGTTCTCTGCGTAGAGAGTGTGGGTCGCACACTCCCTTCGATTTCGCTCAGGGCAGGCTTTGTCCGGCGGCCTTTGTCGCAGTAAGGGCAGCGTGAGTCCCGAAAGTGGCTCGATCAGTAATTTTCCAATTGGGCGGGCGCACCACGTCCGCCCCGAATTTTGTATGGCGAATTCAGAATCCAAATCGTCGTTGATCATGCCGGGGGACGAGACCTCGAGCTGCTGGTCGTGCGGGACCATGCGGGCCGTGCACTTTTGCGGCGCTTGCGGCAAAGTGCAGCCGCCTGTCCCGGTAGACTACTTCATGTTCTTCGGCTTTCCGCGAAAACTGAATCTGGATACCGCCTTACTGGAAAAAGAATTTTATGCGCTCAGCCGGCGACTGCATCCGGATATGTCTGCGCAGGCCGAGAGTCAGGAGCGGGCGTGGAGTCTGGAGCAGAGTTCGCTGCTCAACGACGCATACCGCACGCTGAAAGATCCGATCAAGCGCACCGAATATCTGTTGCGCCTGGAAGGCGTGGAACTCGAAGAGCAGTCCAAGCAGGCAACCGAAAAAGCCCGCGCAACCGGGCAAATGAAGAAGCAGGTTGTGCCTCCGGACCTTCTGGAAGAAATGTTCGAGCTGAACATGCAACTCGAAGAGCTTCGGATGCAGAAGAAGATGGGCGAAGACGACCCCGCGTTGCTGGAAGAAATTCGCAAGGCAAAAAGTTCACTGGAAGAAAAACACGACGCGCTGCTCGCCGAACTCAAGTCCGCTTGGGCCCAGTGGGACAAAGCGGTCGACAGCGGCGCAGAACCAGAGCGTCTAAAGGTCCGCGACCACATGGTTGATGTGCTAAATCGCAGAAACTACGTGCGGAATTTAGTGCGGGATGTGAATGAAGCGCTGGAAGGGATTTTGTAATTTGGTAATCGGGTAATTTTGTAGTTTGAACACCGCAGTCGCGACAATTTTAGATTACAAACTTACCTAATTACAAAATTAGCAAATGGCTACTGACCTCATTGTCGGCATTGATCTCGGGACCACGAACTCACTCGTGGCTTACATGCGAGGGGATGCCCCTGTCGTGATTCCTGGTGAAGACGGGTTGAATTTGGTGCCGTCGGTGGTTGCGCTCGACGAAAAGAATCAGATTATCGTCGGCAACGCGGCTCGCAAATATTTGATTGAAACACCGGAGCGGGCGGTCTATTCCGTCAAACGGCTGATGGGACGCGGTGTTGAAGACATTCAAGACGAATTGAAGTTCTTCCCGTTCCAGCTCGCCGACGACATTCAGCCCGGAGAAGTGTTGCGCATCCGAGTCGGTGAGCGGACGTATACACCGCCGGAAGTTTCCGCGCATGTCCTCCGTCAGCTTAAGCGTAATGCGGAGCGTTTTTTTGCGGCGCCGGTTACGAAGGCCGTGGTTACGGTGCCAGCGTATTTCAATGACGCGCAGCGGCAAGCGACGAAAGACGCAGGACGCATTGCCGGATTGGATGTTCTTCGCCTGGTGAACGAGCCGACCGCCGCATCGCTTGCTTACGGTCTCGACAAGAAAAAAAATGGCATCGTTGCGGTTTACGATCTCGGAGGCGGTACGTTCGACATTTCGATCCTCAAGCTGCACGACGGCATCTTTGAGGTTATCTCCACCAACGGTGACACGCATCTCGGCGGCGATGACATCGACAATTTGCTGATCACCATCGCGCTCGACGATATTCAAGGTGATCTCAAACTCGATGTCCGCAGAAACGGTGAGGGGGTCGCGCGGATACGCAAGGCGGTGATTGAAGCCAAGATTGCTCTTTCCTCTGAACCCACCGCAAAACTCGACGTCAGCTTGCCCGGCGGCCAGCGCTATCAGCGCGAAATCACGCGCGACGGTTTTGAAACATTGATCGAACCGGTCATCCAGCGCACGGTCGCGTCCAGCAAGCAAGCCCTGAAAGATGCAGGCCTCAAGCCCGAGCAGATTGACGAAGTCGTGCTGGTGGGTGGATCGACGCGCATTCCAAAAGTCCGACGACTGGTGCAGAACTTGTTTGGACGCGTGCCCCACACCGACCTGAATCCCGACGAAGTTGTGGCGTTGGGAGCGGCTGTGCAGGCTCACATTCTGGGCGGCGGGTCTGAGATCACGAAGGAAATGCTGCTGCTCGACGTGACGCCACTCTCGCTTGGAATAGAAGTTGCCGGCGGCGTGACGGACAAAATCATTCTGCGGAATTCGACCGTGCCTGCCTCCGCGACGCAACATTACACGACGCAGGTGGACGGACAGACCAACGTCGCGATTCATGTTCTGCAAGGTGAACGCGAACTGGCGGGAGATTGCCGGTCGCTGGCGCGCTTTGATCTGAAGGGAATTCCACCGATGCCGGCGGGCTTGCCGCGGATTGAAGTCAAGTTTCTCATCGACGCCAACGGAATCCTGCAGGTATCGGCGCGCGAGCAACGCAGCGGCAAAGAAGCGCAGATCGAAGTGCAACCCACCTACGGGCTGACCGACGAACAAGTCGAAAGTATGCTGCTCGAGTCCTACGACTACGCCGAGGAAGACTTCCGGCAGCGGCAAGTGATTGAAGCGCGCCGCGAAGCGGAAACAATTCTCACGGCTCTTGCTAAAGCGAAGACTAACGCGGCCTGGCGCGCACTTGGCAGCGATGAGCGCCGCCACATCGAGACGCTGGAGAAGTCGCTCATCGAGGTGCAAGCCGGCGACGACTATCCGGCAATCCGTAAGGGCATCGACGTACTTAACGATGCCACGATGCATCTTGCGGAAATGATGATGGAGACAGCCGTATCCACGGCGCTCAAGGGAAAGACGATGAACGAAACCGATTTCGGCGAAAGCGTCCAGACGGGACATCGGGTGGCGAAGGCGGAGTTTGAGTGAAGCAGGTCGCAGGTGTTAGGTCTTGGGTCTTAGGTGTCAGGTCTCAGGAAAAACAGATCGCTAATATTCTCAGGAGCAACGATGTCGGAGCATAAGATGCAAGGTGCAGGAGCGGCGACGGTGGATTCTCCCGGTGAAAATACAGTGGAAGTTACTTTTCTTCCCGAGGGCAAGACCGTCACTTTCGAGCATGGCAAACTGCCATACAAAGACCACGGCAAACAAGAATCGCTGCTCGATGTGGCTTTGAATTTCGGCGTTCATCTTGATCATGCCTGCGGTGGAAATTGTGCGTGCACGACCTGCCACATCTGGGTCAAAGAGGGCGCGGACCTGATCTCCGAAATGGACGACGACGAAGCCGACAAGCTCGACATGGCTGCCGACCTGCAGTTAAGTTCGCGCCTTGGCTGTCAGGCCGTGATCAACAAGCCGGGCAAAGTTGTGGTAGAAATTCCTGCATGGAATCGGAATTACGTTTCGGAAACACATTGAAGGCGGCAGTTAGCATTTAGCACTTAGCATTTAGCCAAACCGATTGTGGCGGCAGGTTGGCCAAATGCTAAGTGCCAAATGCTGCTCGAGGAGCCATCTCATGCCCAAGCAACTTTCGTGGGACGACGCTGAAGATATCGGAATATCGTTATCAGAGGCGCATCCTGAAATCGACCCGCTCTCCGTGCGCTTTACCGATCTGCACAAATACGTGATCGAACTCCCCGACTTCAAGGACGATCCCAAGAAGTCGAGCGAAGGAAAATTGGAAGCTATTCAGATGGCGTGGCACAACGAAGTTCTCGATCGCACGCAGGGTTGAAGGCTGAGGTGACCACCAGACATAGCCCCCAGGCTGCGAATAGCGCTGCTGGTAGCACAAAGCATTTATGTTTTGTATGGTTCGAATTCTTCCCGTAACAAACTTTTTACGCCTCGATGACATCTCACCTGTAAGGGCGCTTTAGCCTCCATGTAAAGCTTT
>JAYTFO010000006.1:0-5662 GCA_043734305.1 Acidobacteriota bacterium
CCGATCCAATGCGGCGCGGTGGATTACGTTTTTCATTTTGCCAGTCCAGCGAGTCCGGTGGACTACGCCGCCCACGGCATCGAGACGCTGAAAGTCGGCTCCTACGGTACGTTCGAATCGTTGGAGATCGCACGGCGGCACGGGGCCAAGTTCATGATGGCGTCCACTTCTGAGTGCTACGGCGATCCGCTGGTTCATCCGCAGAAGGAAACGTATTGGGGTCATGTCAATCCGATCGGCCCGCGGTCGGTGTATGACGAAGCCAAACGTTTCTCCGAAGCCGTGACCATGGCCTATCACCGTTATCACAAAGTGGATACTCGCATTCTCCGCATCTTCAACACCTATGGGCCGCGCATGCAGCTCCGAGACGGGCGCGTAATTCCTAACTTCATGAGCCAGGCGCTGCAGGGAGAAGACCTGACGGTGTATGGCGACGGCAGCCAGACGCGCAGTTTCTGCTATGTAAGCGATGAGGTCGACGGTATTGTCCGCCTGTCGCGGTCGTCCGAACATGAGCCGGTGAACGTAGGGAATCCGGTGGAGTTTACGATCCTGGAGTGCGCGCAGAAGATCATTGCAGCGACTGCTTCGGCAAGCAAGATCAAGTTCGAACCTCTGCCCGAGGACGATCCCAAACAGCGCCGGCCCGATATTTCAAAGGCAAGGCGACTGCTGCAGTGGGAGCCGAAAGTGAACCTGGAGACGGGTCTCAAGCTTTCTCTGGAATATTTCCGTCAGGCTGTACTGCAAGCATAGACCGCGCTTGCTGCCAGACGTGTGTGTCGAGAAGCAGTTTCAATCGCGTGATGCCCCAATGTCGCGCTCGTCGATAACCGGCACCACAATCCCCCAGGATCTCCATGCTGCCTTTCATGGACCCGATCCAGTCCGCGGGGCCGGCATCGGGTGATGGGGGTACGATCTCAGCCACCGGCTTGCCGAAGCGCGTGATTCGAAGTGGCTTCTTGGTCTGACGCACGCGCTCGAGCAGGGCAAAGCATTTCGCCTTGAACTCGGAAATGGCGACTTCTTCCATGATTGATTAGACCATATCAATATGATCATGATCAGAACGAATGGGTCACTATGGACCGTTCCCGAAATCAGTGAATATCTTTCTGAGCGGAATTCACCGAAGACGTAGCCAAGCGCAGTGTCATAGAATCCAAAGTTTCCCCAGATGAGACCCGCTGGGATAAAGTGCTGCCCACGAAGAGGAGACCAGAAAAAATGGCAAGCTACATTGGCGCCATTGATCAGGGAACGACCAGCTCGCGCTTCATGGTGTTCGACCGTTCCGGACACATCGTGAGCGTGGCTCAAAAAGAGCACAAGCAGATCTATCCCAAACCGGGATGGGTCGAGCACGATCCGGAAGAGATCTGGCGACGCACGGATGAAGTCATTCAGGAAGCCATGGCCAGCGCAGGATTGCGGCCGGAAGACCTGGCTGCGATCGGGATCACCAACCAGCGCGAAACTACCGTCGTCTGGAACAAGAAAAGTGGTAAGCCTGTCTACAACGCGATCGTGTGGCAGGACACGCGCGTTGCTCCCACGGTAGCCGAGTTCGCCGCACAGGGCGGACAAGATCGCTATCGCGCCAAGACCGGTCTGCCGCTCGCGACTTATTTCAGCGGCCTCAAGCTTCGCTGGATTCTCGAAGAAGTTGCTGGCGTACGCGCACTAGCCGAAGGCGGTGATCTGCTGTTTGGCAATATGGATACTTTTCTGATCTGGCATCTCACCGGTGGGACGAACGGCGGCGTTCACCTCACCGACGTGACCAATGCCAGCCGCACGCAGCTGATGAATCTCCAAACGCTCGACTGGGATCGGGAAATCCTGAAAGACTTCGGCATTCCGATCCAGATGTTGCCCAAAATTGTTTCGAGCAGCGAAGTGTACGGCAGCGCAAAGCCACCAGCGATTGCGGGAGTTGCCATTGCCGGCGATCTCGGCGATCAACAAGCCGCTCTGGTGGGCCAGGCCTGCTTCAAGAAAGGAGAAGGAAAAAACACCTACGGCACCGGTTGCTTCATGTTGATGAATACCGGAGAAAAAATAGTGCCCTCGAACTTCGGCCTGCTGACGACGGTGGCTTATAAGTTCGGCGCCAAGCCCGCATGCTATGCCCTCGAAGGGGGCGTTGCAATTAGCGGGGCCCTGGTGCAATGGCTACGCGATAATCTTGGACTGATTGAAAAAAGTTCCGACATCGAGGCGCTTGCACGAACCGTCGACGACAACGGCGGTGTCTATTTTGTGCCTGCATTCTCGGGCCTGTACGCGCCGTATTGGAAGGACGACGCACGCGGCGTGATCGCCGGCTTGACCCGCTACGTGAACAAAGGCCACATCGCCCGCGCCGCACTGGAAGCGACGGCTTTCCAGGTTTGCGAGGTAGCGGACGCCATGACCAAGGATTCCGGTATCACCCTCGACGTCCTGCGCACCGATGGTGGAATGGTGATGAACGATTTGCTCATGCAATTCCAATCCGACATTTTGGCGAAGCCCGTGGTCCGTCCGATGGTGAAGGAGACCACGGCTCTCGGCGCTGCCTATGCCGCGGGATTGGCGGTCGGATTCTTTCAGGATACCGATGAACTCGTCGCCAACTGGGCCGTCGATCACTGGTGGGAACCGAAGATGGATCAGAAAACTCGCGAGCGCCTTTACCACTTTTGGAAAAAGGCAGTGACGCGGTCGTTCTCGTGGGTGGAGTAAGGAAGCGAATCGTCGTGCATCAGATTTCGAAAACTTATCAGGAGGCCCGATCGTGCACGGACCGTTTCTAGGTGAATTCATGGGGACGCTGGTGCTGGTCCTGCTGGGCGATGGCGTTGTCGCCAATGTTCTCCTGAAGAAATCGAAAGGCGAAAACTCAGGCTGGATCGTCATCACGACAGGATGGGGAATGGCCGTGGTCGCGGGCATCTTCACGGCCATCGCCTGTGGCAGCCCGGATGCCCACATCAATCCGGCGGTCACGTTGGCCGCCGCCTTTCTCTCGGGAAGCTGGTCGAACGTCGGCTTGTTCTGGGCGGCGCAGCTCCTGGGAGCCTTTGCGGGCGCGTGTCTGGTCTGGATGACCTACCTGCCCCACTGGAAAATCACACCTGATGCGGACACAAAGCGCGGAGTTTTCTGCACCGCACCAGCCATCCGCAATTTCCCGGCGAACCTGCTGACCGAGACGATCGCCACCACTTGCCTGATTGTTGTCGGCTTCAGCTTTGGAAGTAAGGCCGTGTCCGCGACTGGCCTGCCGGCAGGATTCGGGCCGTGGTTGTGGGGAGTCCTGGTGTGGGCAGTGGGCCTGGGTCTCGGCGGATCGACCGGATACGCGATCAACCCTGCTCGCGACCTTGGTCCGCGCATCGCGCACGCCCTCCTCCCGATCGGTGACAAGGGGCATTCAGATTGGGGATATGCGCTCGTGCCGGTTCTTGGCCCGTTGATCGGCGGGGGCATTGCGGCCGCCATAATTAGAGCGGTGGGTATCCAGTGATGTCGACACCATTGCCCGAAGCATTATTGTGCATGGTGCAACGATGACTCGAACTGAAATGTGGCGGCGCGTCGACGCGCATGATCAAGCTTGGGACATCATCGTCGTAGGCGGCGGTGCAACCGGCGTAGGCGTCGCGATAGATGCTGCGGCGCGCGGCTACGATGTGCTGCTCCTCGAGCAGAGCGACTTCGGTAAAGGTACTTCCAGTCGTAGCACCAAGCTGGCGCACGGCGGAGTGCGATATCTCGAGCAGGGCAATATCGGACTGGTCATGGAAGCGCTCAAGGAGCGCGGACTACTTCTGCAAAATGCTCCCCACCTGGTGCGGGATCTTGCTTTCGTCGTCCCGAACTACGATTGGTGGGAGGCTCCGTTCTACGGTCTCGGACTGAAGCTCTATCAGTTGCTGGCCGGCAAGTACGGGTTTGGCACCTCCCGCATCCTTTCCCGGGAAGAGACGCTCGCATGCCTGCCCACTCTCAAGACCGAAGGCCTGCGCGGCGGCGCGGTGTACTACGACGGACAATTCGACGACGCCCGCCTGCTCATTCACATGGTGGCTACGGCCTTCCGGCAAGGGGCCACGCTGCTCAACTATGTCGAAGTCACGGGACTGACCAAGGACGATCAGGGATTTGTGGATGGCGCGAAGGCGCGCGATGTTGAAACCGGCAAGGAATTTTGCGTAACCGCCAAGGTTGTGATCAACGCGACCGGCGCGTTCAGCGACCTGCTTCGGCACAAGGCGGAGCCCGACGCCGCTCCGATGATTGTTGCCAGCCAGGGTATTCACCTGGTCTTCGACGGAAGCTTCCTGCAAGGCGAGAGCGCGATCATGGTTCCGCACACCAGTGATGGCCGCGTGTTGTTCGCGATTCCGTGGCATGGTCACACGCTGGTGGGAACCACCGACACTCCCGTCCCGACCGCAACGCTCGAACCGGTCGCGATGGACGAGGAAATTGAATTCATCCTTGCGACCGCCGGCCAATATCTGGCGAAGGCGCCTACCCGCGCCGACGTGCTGAGCGTGTTTGCCGGTATTCGTCCGCTGGTGCGCGATCCGGGCGTAGCCAGCACTGCGGCGTTGTCGCGCGACCACGTGATCCACATTGATCGCTCGGGCCTGGTCACCATCGCCGGCGGAAAGTGGACTACATATCGCCACATGGCCGAGGATTGCGTGGATCAGGCGGCCATGCTCGCGCAGTTGCCGGAGAAGCCATGTGTCACTCACCACCTGAATATCCACGGCTTCCACAAGGCAGCGCAGGAGTTCGGCTCGCTCGCTGTGTATGGTACCGATGCATACGAGATTCAGAAGCTCATGCAGGCTGACGGCCGCCTCGGCGAACGCCTGCACGAGATGTTGCCCTATGTGAAAGCGGAGGTGGTCTGGGCCGTGCGACACGAAATGGCCCGCACCGTCGAAGACATACTAGCCAGGCGTACCCGCGCTTTGTTTCTCAATGCCCGGGCAGCTCTCGAAATGGCGCCCGGCGTCGCGGACCTGATGGCTCCAGAGCTGGGTTGGAACGAGGTCCAGCGGACGAAACAACTGGATGCGTTTCGGGACGTTGCTGCGAACTTCGTGCCTCATTGATGAATCGCCGATCCGGGTCTGAGTCCTCTGAACTCATCCGACAACTTTTGGACGCACTGTGCGAACCTTGCATCGTGCCCGGAAAGAATCTTGCGAGCTTCTGACGGCAACACAGTAGTCTGGACCATCTGGTAAAAATAATCATGAACATCCTCCACGTGGTTGGCGCGCGCCCGAACTTTATGAAGGTAGGTCCGGTGCTGAACGCACTGAAAACACGGGCTGGAGTCGTCCAGACCCTGATTCATACCGGCCAGCATTACGACTCCAACATGTCGGACGTCTTCTTCCAACAGTTGGGTATCCCCGCGCCGGACGTGAACCTGGAAGTTGGATCCGGAACACACGCGACCCAGACCGCCGATATCATGACGCGGTTCGAGCCCGTGGTCGCGAAATACAAACCGGACGTGGTGCTCGTCTACGGAGACGTCAACTCCACCGTCGCAACCGCGCTGGTCTGCGCCAAGTTGGGTGTGCGGGTGGGCCATGTCGAAGCGGGCCTGCGTTCGTTCGATCGCACCATGCCGGAGGAAATT
>JAYTFO010000007.1:0-10164 GCA_043734305.1 Acidobacteriota bacterium
GACGGTCGCCTTCACGACAGTCCTGCGCAGGCCTGATCGGCGGCTTCCACCAGACTCTCGACATCGGCTTCGGTGTGGGCGGTCGAGATAATCCAGTGCAGGCCGTTCGAAGGCGTCATATAGATTCCGCGCTCGAGTAGCGCGTGCACAAAGCGCGAATAGAGTTTCGTATTCGCGTACTTACAGTAGTCGCGGTAGTCGTGAATGGCATCGCGCTCCGTGAAATAAATCTGGAACATTGGCCCGAAACCTTGCACCACCGCTTTCACACCGCGCCGCCGAAATACGTCCCGAAGCCCGCGAATGGCGGCGTCGCCGATTGCGTGCAGGCGGCGATAACAGTTTTCCGCGGACAAGAGAGCCAGATTCGCGGCAATCACTTTCATGGTCAAACGATGTCCGTTAAACGTGCCGTAGTGCAGAACCATGTGTTCGCTGGAACGCATGCGATCGAGAATGGAACGCGGTCCGGCCACGGCTCCCACTGGAAATCCCGCGCCCAGAGCCTTGCCGAATGTGCTGAGGTCAGGTTTGACGCCGTAGTATTCCTGGCAACCACCCGGAGCGTAGCGAAAGCCGGTCACGACTTCATCGAGAATCAACAATGCGCCGCAGGCCTGCGTGAGTTCGCGGAGGCGCTGCAAATATCCATCGCGCGGAAGGATGCAACCCATGTTGGCCATGATCGGCTCGGTGATCACGGCGGCCAGTTCGTACCCGTGCCGCTTCAGCACGGACTCCAGCGCGGCCACGTCGTTCCAAGGCGCGAGCACGACATCGTCGAAGGTCGATGGAGGGATGCCTTCGGAATCGGGGATGCGCGCTGGATTTTCGACCGGGCCCAACTGCTCGGGCGGATGGCTGTGCGCGTTCAGGAGGTAGGGATCGTACCAGCCGTGATAGTGTCCTTCAAACTTCAGGAATTTTCGGCGGCCGGTATGCGCACGCGCCAGGCGCAAGGCGAGCATGGTGGCTTCGCTGCCAGTATTCGTGAAACGCACCACCTCGGCGGATTTCACCATGCGGAGAAAACTTTCCGCGGCTTCCACTTCCGCCGAAGTTGCGGCCGCGAAGTGCGAACCTTCCGCCATTGCGTCCGAAACAGTTTTGACCAGTGTGGGGTGAGCGTGCCCCTGGATGAGCGCGCCGAACGACATCATGAAGTCGATGTATTCGTTGCCATCCGCATCCCAAACCCGCGATCCATGCCCGCGTTCCAGCACAATCGGGCCAGGGTTATACACGGCAGTGCCGCGTGAAGGCGAATTCACGCCTTCTACCAGTGAGTTTTGTGCGCGTGCAAACCACTGTTGGGAGCGAGTGCGGGTTCTTGTTTGCGCCATGTTGAAATAGGTTATATCGAATTCCGATCAACTTTGTTGCAGTCTTAGTCTGCGAGGCCGCCGCCGTCCACCACCAGCGTGGCACCGGTCATGAACGAAGAATCGTCCGAGGCCAGAAACAGAGCAGCCTTCGCGATCTCGTCAGCGGTACCGATGCGCCCCATGGGACGGTTGGCGCATCCGGCGAGATAATCCTCCCACTTCAAACCACGGATGCGCGCATCCTCAGGCAGCATGGGCGTGTCGACGTCGCCGGGACAGATGCAGTTCACGCGGATGCCCTGCCGTCCATGGTCGATTGCCATCGCCTTGGTCAGCAAAACCACACCGCCCTTCGACGCGCAGTAGGCGACCGCCGAATCTCCGCCGGCAATGCCCCATCCGGAACTGTTGTTGATGATCACTCCGCGACACTGTTCGATCATGATCGGTAACGCCGCCTTGGACATCAGGAAAGTTCCTTTCAGATTCACGTCCATCTGCTCGTCCCACTCTTGTTCCGTGCAGTCGAGAATGGTGTGCGGATAGAAAACGCCGGCGTTGTTGAACAGGATATCGAGACCGTTGTATGCGCGCAGCGCCTCGTTCACGGCGTGGTTGCAGTCCTGCGCGCTGCGAACGTCGGTGCGAATAAACAGGGCTTTGCCGCCGTCCTTGATGATTCTCTCGGCAACGGCACGGCCGCGCTCTTCGTTGCGGCCCGTGATCGTTACATGGGCACCTTCTTTTGCGAAGAGAATCGCCGTGGCTTCGCCAATGCCGGATGTTCCGCCGGTGATGAGTGCGACTTTGTTTTCCAAACGCATATTGTCATGACCCGATCAGCCGGGGTCAACTTCCGGCCCACTGGGCTGAGAAGCATACCCCGGGCGCTAAAGCGCAGGTTCATTCAAGAGCTTAACGGCACGAATAAATTCGTGCCCTCCCGTTAGGCGACGCCCTTCTTCTTTCGAAACTCGTCGAAGGCGTCCAGGAAGCGATCGATGTCCTGCTTCGAAATGTAGTACGGAGTCGACAGGCGCAGTTTGTTCGGCTCGGCGCCGCGAATGCGAATCTTCTTTTCTTTCCACAGCCAGTGTTCCAGTTCCATCCGCGGGAGTGGAGGAACGTTTACGGTCGCGATTCCACAGCGCATGGCGGGGTCGGGCGAGGTCCACGAGACCGCGCCGCGTTTCAGCATCGCGGCCAGCATGTAGTCGCAGAGTTGGCGATGCCGGCGTTCAATGCGGTTGATCCCAATCTCGTTGGCCAGTTGGATGGCGGCGCGCAGTCCCCACAGAGCCGGCACGTTCGAGCTGCCGATCCGCTGGAAACGTTCCGCGCGAATCTTCACGTCGTCCCAGCCTTCGGTGGCGATGGTGTTCCAGACGCGGTCAATGACTTCGTCGCGGATATAGAGGAACCCCGAGCCTTTGGGCGCCTGAAGCCACTTGTGCGGACTGGAGGAATAGAAATCGCAGCCCAGGTCATGCACGTTCAGGCGCATCATGCCGGGCACGTGAGCGCCGTCCGCCGCGGACAGGATGCCTTTGCTCCGAGCGAGCGAACTCAATTCTTTCACGGGCAGCACCACTCCGGTGTAGGTGGTGATATGGCTGAAGAACATTACGCGCGTGCGCGGCGTGATGGCGTCGTTGAATAAGTTCAGTACCTGCGCAGGATTCTCCACCGGCTTGGGAAGCGTGATTTTCTTGACGACGATCCCATAGCGCTTGGCGCGGAGCAGAAAGGGATTCTCTCCGCCGGGATGTTCCTGATCGGTCATGAGGACTTCGTCGCCGGGCTTGAGGTCGATGCCGTTGGCGATGTAGCTGTTGGCTTCGGTGGCATTGCGCAGCAAGGCGATTTCGTCGCGGTCGCAGCCCACGAAGGCTGCCAGCGGCTCGCGGAACTGGTTCCAGGAGGCGTATCCCCAGATCGGGTAGTCTTCCGGATCGGTCTCGTTCAGCTTTTCGCACTTCTCATAGGCTTCGAAGATCGCACGCAGTACGGGCGCGGGACTCGATCCGACGGTGCCGTTGTTGAGGTAGACCTCGTCGGCAGGGATCAGGAATTGCTTGCGCAGTTCACGCCAGTAGGCGTCTTCGTTCGAGTCATAGCGGGAGCGATCGGGCAATTTGGCGGGGATGTAAGCGAGTTGCGCCCAGAGGCTCTGAGGAAGTGTCAGGCCCGCGCCCAGTGCCAGGGACGAGGAGAGAAATCCACGACGGTTGAGCATGAGAGGCTCCCTTGTTTGCTGGTACTTTTGTGAAACGCGCCATAGTACACCCTTGGCGGCCGCATCTAGCAGATTTCCAAGTAACCTTCCGGACTCCGGGCGCGTCCAACTAGCAGGGTAATTCCGTCGGTTGAGGCTTGCCATGCGGAGTATAATCAACTCAATCGCCCGGTTCCGATGGGGAGCGTGCCTATGTTGTTTCGTAAAATGCTGATTGCGCTGATGTTATTGGCGCTTACCGTGCCGGCATCGCTGGCGCAGGACCAATCTTCCCAGCCGGACGCCTCCAAGCCCGACTCTACCAAGACCGACACTACCAAGCCGGATGCGCCTAAGCCCGATTCTACCGACACAGGTGCCGCCGCTGTGCAGGGTGAGCCGCCTGTGCAGCAACCGGACGAGAGCAAGGTCAAACACGACGGCAGCAAGCGCGACGTGGACGCGATCGGCAATCGCAAAGTCGGCGGCCGCGGGATGGGCAACTGGTATTCGCTGGAAACCGAGATTCGCATGGGCAAGGAATATTCCCAGCAGGTCGAGGCCAGCGTGAAGTTAGTGCAGGATCCGGTTGTGACCGAATACGTAAACCGTATCGGACAAAACCTGGTGCGGAATTCCGACGCCCAGGTCCCCTTCACGATCAAGGTGATCGATTCCGACGAAGTGAATGCGTTCGCGCTTCCCGGCGGATTTTTTTATGTGAACTCCGGCTTGCTCCTGGCGGCCGATGAGGAAGCAGAACTGGCGGGCGTGATGGCGCACGAGATCGCGCACGTCGCCGCCCGGCATGCTACGAAACAAATGACGCGCGGAAACTGGGCAAACATTGCGACGATCCCACTGATTTTTGTCGGCGGTGGCATTGGTTACGCGGTGCGCTCTGCGGTCGGCCTCATGCTCCCGATGACTTTCTTGAGTTTCTCGCGGGGATTTGAATCCGAAGCCGATTATCTCGGCCTCCAGTACATGTATAAGACGGGATACGATCCGCAAGCATTCGTGAGCTTCTTCGAAAAACTTCAGGCCAAGGAGAAGAAGAAGCCCGGAACGCTGGCCCGCGCGTTTTCGACGCATCCGCAAACGCCCGACCGGATCGAAAAATCGCAGCTAGAAATTGGCACGATTCTCGCGGCGCGTCCGCAGTATGTGGTTTCCACGTCGGAGTTCGACGACGTGAAAGCGCGGCTGGCGTCGATCGAGAACCGGCATAAAGTGCTCGACGATAAGGAAGGCACCAAGCCCAGCCTGCGGCGCGCGTCGACTTCCGACAAGACTGGCAAGGACGAAAAGACCGACGACGATCGGCCGACGCTGAAGCGGCGGGAGGATCAGAAGCAGAACTAATAGTTGTATTTTAGGGACGAGAAGAACGGCGGCCATGGCCGCCGTTTTCATTTGGTGTCTAGTTCGTTGATCCTCAGGAACCCGCAGCTACCGACTTTACGGTGATGGTTTCGCCCTTAACTTCTCCGGTTACTTTGGCCGCCTCGCCGGCCAGTTCGCTGAGTTTGGCGAGTGCTGCTTTGTCGGTGGTCTCGAGGGTGTAGACCTTGTCCCCGACGACCAGGGCATACTTGGACCCGCCCTTCACACACTCATGCGTGCAGGAAGCTTCGTTGCCGGCCATCTGGTGTTTCGCTCCGCACATGGCGTCGCTGACCTTGCCACTCATGGTTTGGTCGGCTGCCCATGCGGGATAAACTGCGATTCCCGCCAAAAGTTGGATGCCGAGTACGCTGATCGCAAGCTTGCTAATTTTCATCGAGTCACTTTCTCCTGGGTGGTTGTGGAGACACGGCATTGCGGCGGCTCTTATTCCGTAGCGATGATGTGTGAATCCATTCTCTCTATTTTACTTGGAAGAGAACCGTATCGTGACATCCACGGTCTTGTCCTTTTCGTTGACGGCTTCTTGAATCCTGATGTCCCACGGTACTCCAACGGGCACGAGCTTGGAGGTTTCAGTCAAAAACCGCTTGGGGTATTCGCTGTCATACGGATCACCCTCGCGCAGCTTCCATGCGGACTGGAGACGAGCACGGGCCTGTGAATCCAAACCTGCAATCTGGAACTCGCCCATCGAGAACTGATCGCCCTCGCTCACATTGAGGTCGTAGTGCACGGTGCTGTGTTCGTCATCGAGGACGGGCTGGGGTGTGACGTGGGCGGCCATATATCCCCTGGTGTGGTAGAGCTTCGCGACTGTTTCCAGATCGCTGACCAGACGCACGGCATCGGCGGGCTGTCCGTGGGGGAGATTGATCAGGCGTTGTAATTCGTCCGCGGCGATCACCTTGTTGCCTTTCCACTCCACGGCCGAAGTGGAATACACTTTGCCGGGCGTCACAGGCAGGATCGCGTCTACTTCCACTTCGCCTTCCGACTGCGAGACGATGCGGGCCTGGAAATCCCCGAACGACGCATTGAGGTATCCGCGGTGCAGGCAAACTGGCATGAACTCAACGATGGCGGCCTTCGCCAGGGGCGATCGCAGGTAACGCGCTCCGCTGAGCTTGCGGGCCGCAGCCTGGAGCCCCGGCAACTGGTCCGTGGTTGCGCCGGGAAACTCCACGTTATGAATCCTGATCTCCAATGACTCCACGATGTAGGCGACTGCAATGATCGACCCGCCCTCCGGCGGAGCCTCGCGCAGGTAGTCGACGCGCGCCGGAATCTGCTTGTTGTCAATCGTCGCTTGCAGTGCTTGTTCAACGTTGTCGGGCATGGTTCCCGATACCGGTATCCGCTGCTTGAACAA
Source organism: Acidobacteriota bacterium (assembly GCA_043734305.1). Lineage (GTDB taxonomy): Bacteria > Acidobacteriota > Terriglobia > Terriglobales > Acidobacteriaceae > Acidiflorens. The sequence continues at coordinate 6,320 of JAYTFO010000007.1, forward strand.
GGGGACGTGCCGCTGGAGTTCAGCGAGCAGTTGCTCGTCCGTAAACCAGACGAAGTTTTCAAAGTGCGCCGGAACCAGCTTGCTTTCTTCGATATCGGTAAGCTGCAATTCGAGTTTGGTGCCAGCCGGTGAATACGAGAACGAGTAGGCCACGTCAGTAAACAAACCGGTGTTGCCCAGGCGGCGGGCAGTTTCTTTGAAATCCGCTTCGACGACATTCTGGCCAAGTGCCAGGCCACTCGCCGGCAGGATTTCCTTTTCTGTGTACCTTTGGCTGCCGGTGACTTTGACTTCGATTAATTTGTAGGCCGTGGCCGGCACGGTCTTGCTGCCCGATGGTTTCTGGGCCGCGGCACTCGCGATCCCGAAGGAATATGAAACAAGAAAAATGAGGGCGATCTTCTTCATCGTCATCGTGCACGTTTGGCGGGAGCGGCGGCAGAAAAGTTTTTTTGTTTTTCGGCAATCTCAATAAAGGCTTTGGCAGCCCGGCTGAGCGACTTGTCCTTACGAAAGACGAGCGCCAGGTCGCGCCGGATGCGCACATCGGACAAGGTAAGCGAGACGAGAACATTCGCGCGAATGTCCTCCTGAATGTTGGAGCGTGCGATGAAGCCTACGCCCACATCCGCGGCCACAAACCGTTTCAGCAACTCACTCGAATCCAGTTCCATCGCGTAGTGCGGCTTCAAGTGGAGATCGTAAAACAAAGTCTCGAGCGCGTCGCGCGTGTGCCCGCCTTTGGGTACGACCAGCGGATAGGCCGCCACCTCGGCCACCGTGACGCTCTTCTTGCCGGCCAGAGGATGGTTGGGCGGCGTGATGGCAACCAATTCGTCCCGGTGGATGGGCACACATTCCAGGCGATTGTCGGTCACCGGCAGCGACACAACTCCGAAATCCACCGAGTTGTCGCTGACCGACTCCAGGATTTTGGCGTAGTCCGAGCGCTTGATGTAGACGGCTACATCCGGATAATTGCGCTTAAATTGGGCAAATACTTCGGGCAGGATGTGCAGGCACGTGCCCTCATTCGCTCCCACAACAATTGCGCCTCGCGGCACGTGCTCGGTTTCGGCGATGGCGGTAACGATGGCCTTGCGCTCCTCCAGAGTCTCTTCGGCGTATTTGAAAAATAGCTTGCCGGCAATGGTCAGCGAGACGCGGCCTCCGGAGCGATCGAGCAGGCGGGCTCCGATTTCTTCCTCAAGCGCGCGGATTTGCGAGGAGATCGCAGGCTGCGTGCGAAAGCGCTTCTCAGCGGCGCGCGAGAAGCTCGACAGCCGAGCGACTTCCAGAAAGATTTCGAGCTGATCGAAGTCCATTGCGAAGGATTGGCCACAGATACTATATCCAGCATCGCACCGGGGTGGAAGGGGGTAGCGGATGTAGCGCCGGCATCTTGCCGGCCAACCCAAAAGTGGAGTCCTGTTGCGGCTATTTTTTGCTCTGGAGTTGCAATGCCTGTTCCAGCAGTGGCGCGGGGTTCTTGCGGATTGCGGCAGCGTCTTTACCCAACGTGCTTTCGAGTTCTACCCGAAGTCGCAACGGTGCAGGAGGAGCAGCGTTGGCGTCTTGAGAGAGTGTTTCGGCTCGCAGCAGGGCGGCGTACGCGAACTTCTTCGGATAGCCTTGCTCGTTCAAGAAGACGCCGTAGGCGTGCCAGTCCGCCGCTTCAGCAGACGCATCGTTAGCCGATCGATCCAGTCTCAGTGCGTTTTGATATAGGGAAAGAGCATCGCTCACCCGCCCGGATTTCGATTCCAGCAGCGCCTGGTTCACGGACGCAACGCTTTCGATTCTGGGCTGGTGAGTTTGCGACGCAATGTCTCGTCCGAGCTCGTAAAGCTTCAGAGCCCGGTCTGGATGATTAGCGCGCAAATTGCAGTCCGCGAGCCTCATCAGTACCGGCAACACGACATTCGGATCTGGTTGGCTTTCATTTTGGGCGGCCTTCTCCAGAAAAATCATGTAGTGCGGAATGGCGTCTTCAAACTTCTTATCGGCATCCAACTGCCCGGCGATGTACAGGTGAGCGTAGGTTTGTGATGGATCGACTGCCAGTGCCTTCTTCCAACTCTCGATGGCTTCTGCCGATCGGCCGAAATAGGCGGCTAGAATCCCGTGGTTTACCAGCAGGTCGGGATCGTTCGGCCACTTGGCCAACGCCTGCGTGGCAATGACGTCGGCTTCCGCGAAGCGCTGGTGGGTCGTCAGATATTTCAGGTAGGCAGTTCGCGGAGCGAGATCCGACAAGTTGGTTGCAATCGCCTGCTGATACGCGGACGTGGCGGCATCGGTGTTGCCTGCGTCCGCCTGCTTCTTGGCAAGGCGCATTTCAAGCGAGGCGTCAAAAGGATTGAGGACAGCCGCCTTCTGCATGGAGTGCAGATCGTCGTTGTGAGCGACAAAGGCATAGCGCGTCTGATCGACTCCCGCGAGGGTGAGGAGGAAAATGGCTGTGGCAATTCGAAAGGCGCGCGGAACAACCGCCTGGCTTCGCATCCACGCCCATGCCGGGCCCGCGGTGTTCGCGGCCGCACCAGCCGCCGACGCGACGCGTTCCTGCGTGTTCAGGAGGAGGGCTGCGATGCGACCGTCACGCAGTTTCCAGATCGCGCCGTCGAGAATGAAGTGATGCAAGTTCACCAACGCGGTGAAGATCAGAAAGCTGGCCGTGAAGTCGTAGTGAAAAACATAGCTCGCCAGCCAGGGCCCGGGTACAAACAACGCCACGCCGCCCACGATCTGAATTGCGAAGTAAGCGAACGGACGCCACGGTCTGCGTTCGGCAAGCGATTCGCGCTTCGCATAGTAGCTGGTGATCCACAGATATTGTGCCGAATGCATGAGCGGCAACACACCCGTGCTGTAGCGGCTCTGCGGAAGGCTGATGCCTTTCAGCATGGCCAACAATCCTGGAACAAAGAACCACAGGATTTGCGTGGAAAATAGCACCAGAGGCGGCGCCATCGCCTTCCAACCGATCTGGCGAACCAGTCCGCGAAGACCGTAGGTAGAGAAAGCGATGAAGGCAATCGCGAGCACGCCTTTGACTACGAGAGCGGTCTTGTCCGGAATGCCAATCGAGAGAAAGAGGCGGTCCGACGGGCCCGTGTGCAGATTCAGAAATAGGATTGCGTACGACAAAATGAATGCGGAGTAAATTGCCTGTCGGGTATTTTCTTCAATCTGAGCGCCCGCGCGCCGCGCGAACATCATGAACAACCCATAGTTCTGGTCAGAGTAGTGCCACGGGCTGATGGTCAGGTAAAGCGTAAAAACCCAAGGCAGAAGCGAAAACCGAAGGTGCGAAAGCAGCACGGTCAGGATCACCAGTCCGGTGATGTGAATCGTAAAGATACGGTATTTCTTAAAGTCGGATTCGTTGTGATACGCGCGATACAACGTCGACATGTAATGCGGATAGTTCAAGAACAGTGCAAGCCCGTAGAAAGCAATGGCCCACATCGGAGAATTGGAAAGCGAAGAATATCCCAGCAAAATCAGAGGCAATGACCAGGCTCCGCACCCGACTATGAGGTCGAGCGCTGGATTGTGAATCCAGCGGGCAGGGGCGTGCTCTGAAGTGGCTTGGTTCGTCATGATGTTAGAAAACGGGGATAGACAGAATTATAGGGTTGGACCGGCACCAAGAGCGCAACCGGGAGGACAGGGCTGGAAGTAACCGCGAGGTGGGAGAGCACCATAGAAAAATGTCATCCTTCGCTTCGCTCAGGATGACAATTCAAGGTATGGATAAGCCGGCGCCACTACACGTTGATCACGCCCACCAGTTCCTTCACCGCTGCTGCGCTCTTATCGAGAGCCGCTTTCTCTTCTGC
>JAYTFO010000008.1:0-5944 GCA_043734305.1 Acidobacteriota bacterium
TCCAATCCAATGGGATTCCCGTTGTACTTGCGCAACTCAATGATTGCGCCCTCGACCAGAAAATCCAACGCGTCCGCGACCATGGCCTCGGAGAGAGTCAGGGTTTCGTAGCTTTCCTGATCCAGAAAATGAGAGCCATCGCCATCGCTGTAAAGATAGGAAGCGGGAACCGACTGGAGGTCGGGCTCCTTGAACTTGTCGCTCGCCTTGAATGACTTCTCAAAAACCGCATTGGTGAGCAGGTTACGCATCTTCAGGCGCACCAGCGTCTGGCCGCCGCGAGCGGTCGGCGTATTCACCACTGCTTCCAGGCATACGAACGGAGTGTTTTCAAATTCAAACAGCCCCTTGCGTTTGACTTCAATTGCGTCGATCAGTGCGGCCATAAATTCCTCAAAGGGATATGTTGCTTATGATAACGGAGGGAAGGGTCAGAGGTGGACCACTCAAATTTAACGTGGTATAACTGTTATACCCATGCGATTCCACTTCGATGAGCGGAAAAGCACGAGGGTAAGAGCAAACGCGAAAAGAGGCATTGGATTCGAAGGCGACTGGGCAGGAGCAACAACTCTATGGAGAACACCCGTAAACGTCGGAAACCAGCGTCGGCGGAAACTATCGCTCGCCTTGCGGACCAGGGGAAGGATGTGTCGCGATTTTTCACCAATCACGCACGCATGATGGCTCCGATCCAAAGGGTCAACGTCGATCTGGCGTCTGGCATGCTCGAAGAGTTGGACCGCGCCGCCAAAGAGCTCAACATCAGTCGACAAGCGGTCATCAAGACGTTGATCCGTCAGGCCCTCGATCAACAATATCTGGCACGAAGTCACCGGGGCTCGTCTAAGCGGCGGAATGCAGATCCCTCGCTTCGCTCGGGATGACAGTTCTGGAGGGGGGATGATGGTTCTGGAGAATGAACTCTGGAGTGTCACTTCAATCCGTCAGCAGCCCGCCCGTAACCTCGCAAATCTTCGCGATGCGGTGTTCCTTGCAGTAGTCACCCAGTTCTCCGACTAACTTCTCGGTCGCCACGGGATCGAAGTAACTCGCCGTTCCCATCTGCACGGCGCTGGCTCCGGCAAGCATGAATTCGATCACATCCTCGGCGGTGGTGATTCCGCCCATACCGATGACGGGAATTTTCACGGAGTGGGCGGCGTCGTAGACCATGCGGAGGGCAATCGGCTTGATGGCTGGGCCGGAAAGGCCGGCAGTGATGTTGGCGATGCGCGGGCGGCGAGTTTCGGCGTCGATGGCCATCGCAAGAAAGGTGTTGACCAGCGAGATGGCGTCGGCGCCGGCTTCCTGCGCGACGTGGGCCATCTGCGCAATGCTGGTGACATTGGGGGAGAGCTTGACGATCAGAGGACGCTTCGCGATGCGCTTGCAGTAGCGCACGACTTCGTCGAGCGTATGGGGATCACTGCCGAACTGGATGCCGCCATGCGCGGTGTTGGGGCACGAGACGTTCAGTTCATACGCGGCGATGCCTTCGCCTTCGTTCAGGATCTCGATCGTGCGTTCGTAATCCGGACGCGTGTAGCCAAAGACATTCGCGAAGACGACAATATTTTTCTTCACCCGCAAGGCCGGAAGCTTCTCGTCGAGGAACGCCCGTGCGCCGATGTTCTGCAGGCCGATGGCGTTCAACATTCCGGCCGGCGTTTCGAATAAACGGGGCGGCGGATTGCCCGTCATCGGTTCTTTAGACAGGCCTTTGACGACGAAGCCGCCGAGTTTGTCGAGGTGGACGATGTCGTCAAACTCAATGCCGTATCCAAAAGTGCCGGAAGCGGCGATGATCGGATTCTTCAACTCGATGCCGGCGACGCTGACGCTCAGATCGGGAAGGCCAGTGGGCGTCGGCGTCATTGCACTTCTCCTGGACCATTAGATACTGGGCCGTTCGGCGCGGGAGTCGCCGTCCGGCGCGGAGTTTGAAGCGCCTCGGTCAGGACTCGTCCGGTGGCATGGGTCGGTGCATTGATCCCGAGCAGCGACGCCAGAGTCGCGGCTAAGTCCACAGGTTCAGCGTGCGTTCGATATACGCCGGGCTGAAACGCTAGTCCGTAAAATGCAAGGGGCACGTGAGTATCGTACGTAAATGGCGTGGCATGATCGGTGCCGGATGCACTTCCTACTTGAAACGGGTTGGGGATGCCCATCACGTACCAGCCTCCGTGCGGCGAGTAACTATGAGCGTAACGCCGGCCCATTTCCGTGTGGGGAGTTTCTCCGCGCGCGAGTTGAGACTTGGTGTAGTAACCAGGGAATCCCGCCTGCTTCATGGCCTCGCCGGTATCGGCTTCGGCATCGGCTTCTTTGTGGCCGGGGAACGCTTCTTCGTTCAGCCACGCGAGCGGGTAGTCGATGGCGAGAACATAGTCCGCCGCTTTTGAATATTTTTTCGAGAGCAGGGAGTTGACTTGCTTGCGCAGGTCGTCGTCGTTGAGATTCGCGGCGGGCAGGCGTAACGTCTTGGCGAATTCAGGAAGAGGCGCGATGCCGTGATCGGCGGAGAGCGCCATCCAGATGTTGGCCAGGCCGACCTGATGTCCGAGAAAGGTGATGAACTCGGCCAGTTGGCGATCGAGTTCAAGAGCCATGCCGCGCATCTGGGGAGAGTCGGGGCCGACCTGGTGTCCAAGAATATCGTTGGCGGAGAGGCTGATGACCAGGAGATCGGTGGCTGGTCCGGCGCCCAGTTTTTCGTAGAGAACCAACTCCTTGGCGAATTCGAATTGGTAGTCATTCGCGAAAGGAGTGGAGCCGATGACTTCGTAGAATCCTGCGGGACTGCCGTCTTTTCCCTTGCGCGGAGCGGTGGATGCGAGGACATTTCCTTCGCTATCCTTCCACTCGCGATTCCAAAACTTATCGGTGCGATGATTGCCGTTGAAGTTGCGTACCCACTCGGGCAGATCTTGCCGGTAGTAAGTGGAAGTGATCCAGGCGCCGGACTTCCCATCAATCCAATAAGCGGCGTCGCCGGAAAAGCCCGCGGGCAGCACGGCGGCGCGATCTTTCAATGAAAGCGCAAACACGCGCGCCTTGCCACCGGTGGCGAGCTTCAGTTCGTCGCCGAGAGTATCGCCAAGAAGATTGTGCGGCGACGATCCGGGAGAGTTGCCGGTCACGCCGACCAGCTTGGTCGCATCGTCCTGCACGGATGTGACTCGTTTCTTCTTGAGCGGATCCCACCATTCGTTGGCGACGATCCCGTGGCCGCTGGTGTAGGTGCCGGTGAAAAGCGTGGCGTGTCCGGGGCCGGTGCGGGTGTTGGCGTAGTCGTAGTTGCAATCGGTGAAGTTAGCGCCGCGGTCGAGGAAGGTGCGGAAGCCGCCATCGCCGAACTGATCGCGATAGCGTTCCAGGTAGTCGCCGCGGAACTGGTCGATGACGATCACGACGACTAGTTTCGGGCGTGCATTGTAAGCAGCAGCCCAGGCAGCGGGAATCCCTGCCAGCAAAAAGAGCGCCACGCACCATGGACGGGGGAGTCTCATTGCGGGATAGTGTACAGGAGAAAAGCTTTTCACCGCCGAGACGCCGAGGAAGGGCCGGGAAAATCAAGCGTTGACCGTGACGGAATTCTCGCCGTCGGAAGGGGCGGATTTGGTTCTTCGAACTTCTCTGCGATCTCGGCGTCTCGGCGTGAATGCTTTTGGTGTCGTTTGCATGGAGAGCACAGCCGCGTGCACGGAATTGCACTTTTCAGCTAAAGTTGAGTGCAATGCTTGACTTGAATTTTGTCCGCGACAACCTTGCGCTGGTGGAGGAAAAGCTGCGCCAGCGTGGAATGAATGCTGCCGAAGTGTTGAAGGACTTCGGAGCGATCGACACCGAGCGCCGGCAGGCGATCACACAGAATGAAACGCTTCAGGCTCGTCGCAATCGCGCCTCCGAGGAAATTGCGAAACTCAAGAAGAGCGGGCAGGACGCCACCGTGTTGATTCAGGAGACGAAGGACCTGCGCGAGCAGATCCAGGTTTCCGAAAAGAAGGCGGCGGAGTCCGAGGCGCGACTGCGGGAGATCCTGACTGCCCTTCCGAACCTGCCCCATGCCAGCGTGCCCGTCGGCAAAGGCGCTGAAGACAACGTCGAAGCCCGCCGCTGGGGCAATCCGCCGCAATTTGATTTCAAACCGAAGCCGCATTGGGAACTCGGCGAAGGACTGGGAGTGCTGGACCTGGAACGCGCGGTGAAGCTTACCGGCGCTCGCTTTGCAGTGTATTGGGATCTCGGTGCGCGGTTGGAGCGGGCGCTCGCCAACTTCATGCTCGATCTGCATACGCGCGAGCATGGTTATACCGAAGTGCTGCCGCCTTACCTGGTGAATTCAGAATCGATGTATGGGACCGGACAATTGCCGAAATTTGCGGCCGACTTGTTTCGCGTTCCGCATGGCGAGAAAGACCTGTGGCTGATTCCGACGGCGGAAGTTCCGGTCACGAATCTGTACCGCGACGAAGTCTTGGATGCTGCGCGCCTCCCGATCTCGCTCACCGCGTACACACCGTGTTTCCGCAGCGAAGCGGGATCGTATGGCAAAGATGTGCGGGGAATCATCCGCCAGCACCAGTTTCAGAAAGTGGAACTGGTGAAGTTTTCGCATCCCGAGCATTCCTACGACGAACTGGAGAAACTCACGCGCCACGCCGAGACGGTCTTGCAGAAGCTGGGCATACATTATCGAGTGGTCGCGCTTTCCACTGGAGACATGGGGCCATCATCGGCAAAGACTTACGACATTGAAGTGTGGCTGCCGGGACAGGGTCTGTTTCGAGAAATTTCTTCCTGCTCGAATTTCGAGGCTTTCCAGGCGAGGCGCGCCAATATTCGCTTTCGTCCAGAGGGCAAGAACAAGACTGAATTTGTGCATACTCTGAATGGAAGCGCGCTGGCAGTCGGGCGGACATGGGTAGCGATTGTGGAGAATTATCAGCAGGCGGACGGCAGCGTGCGAGTTCCGGAAGCGCTGCAACCTTATATGGGGACCGACCGCATCACGGCACGAAGTATTTGAGCCGCGCGAAGGGCATTGCTATCGCATGAATTCCCAAATAGACTGGCAGCGTTCCGAGTCACTGACGGCGCAACCGGCCGACATTTCCTACATGGGCGCGATCTGGCGCACAATTCGCGGATACATTCTCTGGTCGTACGAGCGGGGCAGCCTGCACTACGACATCATGGTCACGCTGATCCTGCTGTTCGTGTTTGTTTCGCCGATCTACATCAACTTTAATGACAAACCAGTGGAGCGCAATCCGCATCCAACTGGAGTAGTGGTGATTCCGGGCGAGCACGGCGGGCTGATCTACCAGATCCCGGCGTCGGCGGTCAGTGTTGGCAACGGCACGGATATTCGACAGCAGTTGCTGCATATTATCGAACCGATTTCCGGGGCAGTCAGCATCACCAACTATGAGACGTCGAAGGATGCGGCGGGCCATGTACAGAGTTACAAGGTTTGGGTGGTGAAAGAGTAAGTCAGGATTCGGTCACTGGTCTTGGTATTCGGTCAACGATCCATGGGAATCGTCGCAACAACCGGAACGATGTGCTTCGAGTGTAGCGCCATCGGCAAGATGCCGGCGCTACGGTCTCGGTTCTTCGGTTGTAATCTCGCGGTCAGAGCGCTGACGATCCTGGTGCTGACGGCGGCCGCGTGGCCGCAGAGCGCGTCCGGAGGACTGGACAAGGTACTCGCGCAAATGGACATTGCGGCAAAGAATTTTCGCAGCACGGAAGCCAGCTTTGTCTGGGACCAGTATCAGAGGGTGATCGACGAAACGGATTCGCAAAAAGGCAGAATTTATTTCCGGCGTCAGGACGGCGAAACGCAGATGGCCGCCGACATCTCCGAGCCCGACAAAAAATATATCGTGTACAGCGGCGGCAAAGTGCAGGTCTACCAGCCGAAGATCGATCAGGT
>JAYTFO010000009.1:0-2396 GCA_043734305.1 Acidobacteriota bacterium
GAAGTCGCGGAAGGTTGCAGCGGGCTGCGGCAGATCACGGTGTTCCTCGCGCTGAGCGTGTTTCTCGGCTTGATCGGTGGACATCGCGGCCGGGGCTGGGCGTTGGTGGTGCTGTCTCTGCCCATCGCCATTCTCGCGAACACCCTGCGGATCGCGTCCACGGTCGTGATCCTGCTGACCGCCGGTCCGGCCTGGGCCAAGGGGATCTTCCACGAATGCGAAGGGTTGGTGACCTTTTCCATCGGTCTGGGACTGCTGTGGAGCGCGGACAAGTTTCTGAAACGAGTGATACCGCAGGCGGACATGAATGAGACTTTTACGTTTAGCCGCAACGCCAACGGCGTGCGCGCCGATGCCGGTTGCGGCACCGCTCGCGCCCACGCCGATGGCGTCGGGGCTAAACGTCCGGTCGGTCTGACGCTACCAGTTCGTCTGATCGGGCTGACCGCCGTGCTGGCCACTGCGGCCGCACTGGATGGTGCCCTGCACCAGGCGATGGCCGCTCCCGGACGCGTCACGACCATCGCGATGCAGCGGTCGCTCGCCGCGTTTCCCACGGAACTGGGCGAGTGGTCGGGAACCGACACGCCGGTGGAGAACTCGTCGTTTCTGTACGGCGACGAGCACTTGAACCGCATCTACCGACACCGCCGCACCGGCCAGACGCTCACCGTGTGGATGATCTACACCGAGGACGGTCGGGACCGGAGTCATCACCCCGAAGTCTGCATGCGTTCGATCGGCTGTGCGGAGGAGCCCGACCAACGATCCGCGCTGCCGCTGGAGGGTCACCCGCAACCGGCCCAACGGTTCTTCTTCCGGAACCGCAGCGGACGCGCAGGACAGTGGGTCTACTACTGGTACTACGTGTTCCGCGAAGCGGCCTCGGACCAGCCACCGACAGCCTGGCAGCGCCTGCTGGAGAAGGGGGGCCGGATGCGTTCGGGAATGACCGTGGAGATCTTCGCTCCGCAACTCACGGACGGTGATGCCGCTCGCACCGACGATTTCACCCGGCTATTGGACCACGCCTTGCAGCCCCATTTGCCGTCGGGCGCTGTTCGCGGCAGCCAGCGCGGTGCGTTCCTGATGGTGGGGGACAGCAGGATTGTCGAGAACGCACCACCCTAGAGCGGTTACAGGCTGGTGTGGCGGCAAAAAGTAGCTGAAGTCGCAAGACTTCAGCTCGGAACTCTTGCGAGTTCCGCTACACCCAATCTGGAACCGCTCTAGCCCGGATGATTCATGGGGCCGTAGCTGAGTTCGCAAGTACTCAGTTCGTGATCGTGAGTTGGGCTGAGTTCTTGCGAACTCAGCGACATGCAGGTGGCGACTGTGGTTGAACAACTTTGATTTGGCGGATTCAGAGAAACGACGCAGGCATCGACCGCATTCAAGAGAAAGAGGCGGAACCACAGATGGCACAGATGAACGGATCAGACGAAGACCAAGAACCCCTCCCTTCATTCCGGCATCCACGTGATGGAAAGACGACTGCCATGAGTACACCCAAACCGCGACGACGTCGCACGCGACTGATCTTGTTGGTCCTGCTCCTCGGCGTGTCCGTGGGTGGCGTGGCGCAATGGTTCCAGTATGTGCGCAGTCCGGCCTATCAACGCAAGCAGGCCGGTGCGGCGATCCAGCGGCAGGCCTGGCCAACCGCCGAGATCTATTTGAAAAACGTGATCGGCACCAAACCCGATGACGTCGAGATGCGACTTGCGCTGGCGAATGTCTATCGACAGATCTCCTCCAAAGCGGCGGCGGGCGATGTCAAAGCGGTCAATGTGGACCCGCCGCTCGCCGTCGAGCAACTGCTCGAAGTCGCACGGTTGCGGCCGGAAGACACCGCCGTTCGACTGCGACTGCTCGCGACGTATTTGGCTTCTGGAAGAGCGGAGGCCGCCACCCAGATGGCCCAGCAACTCGCCGCGTTGGGAAGCCAACAACAACAGGTGCTTGAGATGGCGACGCGCGCGGCCCTGGAAAGCAAGCAATGGGACGAGGCCGAATCGCTGCTGGCACGCCTGAAAACACTTCGCGCGGAAACCTCGTTGGTCGACTCGGTCCTGGCGGTCCGCCTTTATGAAGGCCGCGGCGATACCGAGAAGATCGATCCGCTGCTGCGACCGCTGGTACTGGGTTTCTTGCAAAAAACGAGTTTTCAACTTTCGGGCGTCTCTCAAGCCGAACTCGCCACGATCGGGTATCTGCTGCGCTCTTCTGTGCGATGGGCTCCGGGTGGCACGGTCGCCGCACAACGGTTCATCCAGTCGCTCGGCTTCCTGGAGGAAATGAGCAAGACACCGCTCGGCAAGTCGCGGCGGTCTGACCTGGTCGAAATCGGGGCTCAACTGCTGGCGGTTGCCAAGCCGCCCTCACCGGAGATGCGG
>JAYTFO010000010.1:0-5820 GCA_043734305.1 Acidobacteriota bacterium
ACTCGCGAATCGGCAGTAGCCCGGGCGCAAGCCGATCAGGAACGCGTGTTAGCGGAAACGCTGTCCCAGGCTAAGCAGGCCGAAGCGCAGCGAGACTTAGATATCAAGAAAGCGCAGTATCTCGAAGTTACTAAGAAGCAGCAGGCACAAGCCGACAAGGCGTACGACATCCAGACCAACATCATGCAGCAGCAAGTTGTCGCTGAGCAAGTGAAAGTGCAGCAGATAGAAAAAGAACAACAGGTCAAAGTGCAGGAAGCGGAAATCAATCGTCGCGAAAAGGAATTGATTGCGACGGTATTAAAAGGCGCCGAGATCGAGCGTCAGCGGATTGAAACTCTCGCCAACGCCGAAAAGAACCGCCTGATAGCCGAAGCCGAGGGCCACGCGTCCTCGATTCGCCAGCAAGGCGAGGCCGAAGCGGAAATTATTTTCAAAAAAGGCGAAGCCGAAGCCAAGGCCATGAACGTGAAGGCTGAAGCCTTCCAGGAATACAACCAGGCCGCGGTTATCGACCGATTGTTTGCCAGCATGCCGGAAATTGTCCGGGCGCTGGCCAGTCCGCTAGCGAACGTGGACAAGATTACCATCGTGTCCACTGGCAACGGTGATACCGCCGGCATGAACAAGATCACCGGCGACATTACCAAGATGGCAGCGCAGATCCCCGCGTTGTTCGAAACGCTCTCCGGCATGCCGCTGAGCGAGTTACTCGGTAAAGTCCGCCAGATCGGCGATAAGTCGCCAAAGGCAGACGGACCCAGCAAAGGCGCGAGCAAGTAACGCGTCGTTAGTCGTCAGTCGTTGGTTGCTGGCCGAACACCGCGAACGACCAACGACGAACGACAGATTTCAAGGAGGCATCGTGCACGAAGAAGTTTACAAAGCAAGATCACTCGGTGTGGCCGTCGCCCTGGGAGCCGTACTGGGCGCGGCCGGAGGCGCCGTCACCGGACACATGGGAGTATGGGTAGCCGGCGGCATTGCAGCCTACATCGCAATTTCGGTGGCAGGCGGCGTTTGGAAGCAGAAACGGAACGACTAACGACCAACGACTACTTCACGAGGTGTTTCATGGCATTACTTGAGCGCGTTTCCACATTAGTCCGGGCGAACCTCAACGACCTGATCGATAAGGCCGAGGAACCGGAAAAGATGATTAAGCAAGTTATCCTCGACATGCAGAACCAATTCCTACAGGTCAAGACGCAAGTAGCAATCGCGATCGCCGACCAGCACCTGCTCGAAAAAAAGAAACAGGAGAACGACGACAAAGTCCAGGAATGGATGCGCAAAGCCGAACTCGCCGTCGACAAGAAGCACGACGACCTGGCCCGCGCCGCCCTGCTCCGCGTCGAAAGCTATCGTGAGATGACCGCCAACTTCGCGCAACAGGTCGAAGACCAGAATGCCCAGGTCGAGAACCTGAAGTCCGCCCTGCGCAAGCTCGATCAGAAACTGGCCGAAGCCAACGCCAAAGCCGATGTTCTGATCGCGCAACATCGCCGAGCCCGAGCCGCGCATCGCGCCACCGACGCGCATTCCGGCATGACGTCCAATGCGAAGTCAGCCACTTTCGACCGCATGAAACACAAAGTCGTCCGCGAAGAAACCATTGGCCAAGCGAAAGCCGAGATGCTAGCCGACGACGTAGAGGATCGCTTGGCGGCACTCGAGAAGGAAGACCGCATCGAGCAGTTGCTGACAGAGATGAAGACGAAGCGGGGGGCGTAGAGCAACCGCAAACAGTGTCATTCTGAGCGGAGTAACTGCTTCGCGAAGGGAAGCAGTTATGCAGTCGAAGGACTGCTGTGCTGTGAGTCGTTTCTGGGACGGGTTAGGGAATTTTTCCCGCGCGGCTCAGTGCCTGGGGAGAATTCCCTGAAGCGCTTCGCATGACAAAGCAGGTAGAATTACATCCAGGTTCCCCAATGAAGAAGGTCTTCCATTTCGACTCCCCCGTCGACCAGTACATCGCCGACGCCGCCGTGCTCTGCTGCTTCGACTACCGCATCAACAGAGCCGTGCGAAAGTTTCTGAAGAAGCAAAACATCGAGCGCGCCGACATGATCGTCGTCGCCGGCGGCGCCAAAACTCTGGCCTCTCCGCGCAACGACTTTGAGCAGGACTTCATCCTCGAACAGGTCCGTATGTCGATTCGCCTGCACCAGACCGCACGCGTGCTCGTGATGAGCCATTCCGACTGCGCCACGTACGGTGGCCTTGCGCACTTCAAAGGCGACAAACACGCCGAAGCCGAACACCATCGCAGCGAACTCCTGCGCGCCGGTGAACTGCTCACAACGAACTTCCCCGGCATTTCGGTCGAGCCCTATTTTGTGAAGTTCGACGGCATCTGGGAAGTGCGCGGCGCGGACTATCTGCAATCCGCCGGACAAAAAGAAGCGGCGGGCATCGCGTAGCGGTATGAAGCCGACGACCGCAGGCGCTAAAGCGCAACGCATTTTCAGCGACTAGCGGCACGAGTAAACTCGTGCCCTTCCCCTTCGTCCTAAACCGCAGCGCTCGAAGCGCTGCGCCACCCAAAGCACCAAGACACTCTGGACGTTACCCTCGCCGCTTCGCGCGAAACGTCTCCAGGCATTTCTGCGCGGTCTCGAATTCCGAATAGCGGCTCCCCTCCTGCTCGATCAGGTAGTACTCCAGTCCGCCGACCGACTCGGCCGCCTCAAAGATGCCTTTCCAATCCGCCACCCCTTCGCCAAACAAAACCGAGTAACCCTTGCCCGGCCCCGGCGCCCAGTCCTTGCAGTGAATGGAGCGGATTCGTCCCGGATTCGCTCGTATCCATGCCACCGGATCCGATCCCACTTCCAGACATGTGCCGACATCCAATTGCAGCATCACCGAACGCTTCGTGTTGTGCGCCAGAATCTCAATCGGACGTTTGCCGCCAATGGGGGTGAACTCCGGCTGGTGGTTGTGATACCCGACTTTCAAACCATCTGGCTCGAGTTTTTCTGCAACCGCGTTCAGCCGGTCGGCGACTGGTTTCCATTGGTCGAGACTCGTCTTCGGATCGGTGGACGACTGCACAACGTACTTGCTGCCGAGAATCAAATTCCAATCGCGCACCCGCGAAAGGTTCTGCGCACTGAAAAACTCTTCTTCGTTGTGCGTCGACCGGCAGCGAATCCCCAGTTCATCCAGCAACTTCCTCGTTTGCTTTACCTGGCTCTCGCTCCAGTCGAAATAGGGCGCGTAAAATTCGACGATCTGGTATCCCATCTGCGCGACCGCGCGCACCGTGGCTTGCGGATTCTTTCCCAGCTCACCACGAACCGAATACAGTTCGAGTCCAACCGGGATTGAAGTCGAAGCGCGCGCCGAAAGTGCCCAGGGGAGAGCGGCGGATACAGCAAGAAAGTTGCGTCGGGTTAGGGTCATGCGGGGAATCTTACTCTACGTGAATGGTTAAGGCAGAGCTGCGAGCTTGTATCAGTACGCTTCAAGCTCGTGGCCCGAAGCATATGGAAAATCCTGGCGGAGAGTGCGGTGAAGCGATCGAGGGCCGAGCGGGGCTATCCCTTTGCCCAGTCTTCCCAGGCCAGGCCCTTGACCCGCCTGAACTCGCCGACATTGGCCGTCACCAGCGTAAATTGGTGACGCAAAGCCTGCGCGGCTATCAGCACGTCGTACGCTCCGATTGGTTTGCCGGCAATTTCGAGACTCGCGCGCACGCGGTCCGCAACCTTAGCGTCTTCGAACTCGAAAGGCAGCAGGGTGACCCGCCCCGCCAGGAAAGTTTCCACCGTCCGCGCATTGGATTCGCTGCGCTCGCTCTTCCCCACTCCATACCAGAGCTCAAAGGCGACGATTGCGGACACATGAACCTTCGCATCCGCCAACACAGCCTTCTCGAAACGTGTCCGTACCAAGGGCGCCGTGTTGTTGATCAGCGCGATGCACGCGTTCGTATCGAGCAGATACATTACTTGAAGATCTCGCGCCGTGGCGTTACCGGCTGATTGCGGCCGTTTCTGAGGAATCGTCCATCCTTAAGCCGATCAAGCTCCGCAAACCACTGTTTGGTATCGGTGATGATCGGTTCGAGAAGGACTCCCTCCGCAACCCGGCGTACTCGCACTTGCGTCCCCTCAAAACGAAACTCCCGCGGCAACCGTACTGCCTGGCTGCGTCCATTGCGAAATAGTTTGGCGGTTCCAGTCTCGGACATGGGCGTTAACCCTCTCACTTATGGGTATATATCACAAATGGATACCATACGCTATACCACAGATATATACCAAGTGCTTAGGGGCGAACGCTGAACGTGAGACTAGACTTACTTTTGATCATTGGCTTGGGTCTTTTTCAGAATGCTCTTCTTGCGGGAGTATTTCCTCCTCAGCCCACACGAGAGCAAGCGTGCGGGCAGTTGTGTCTATCTGCGTTGGTTCCGGCATTTCCACAACACTTGCCGCGCCGAGCTCAGGAAACCGCCGCGCTGAAACCAGAACTCGGCTCTCCAACGAACCGACTGCCTTGTTGTAAGACTCTACCGCCTGGTCAAGGCCCTTCCCGACTTTATGAAGATGAGTCGCAAAGATGCACAAGCGCTCATACAACTCTTTCCCAAGTTCACTGATCTGCTGTGCGTTCTCAGCGATCTTCTCCTGGTTCCATACATGGGCGACTGTCATGAAAAGGGAAATCAGCGTGGTGGGAGAGGCGAGGATGACCCTCTGCTTCGCTCCGTACTCGATCAGGCCCGAGTCCTGTTGGAGCGCGGCGCTAAAAAGAGATTCTAGGGGCAGAAACATGACCACGAATTCGGGAGCGGGCTGAAACTGGGCGCTATAGGACTTCGCACCGAGCTTGGCCATGTGCCCTCGGACCTGTTGCGCGTGTTCTAGCAACTTCGCCTTCCGACCTTCCTCGTCGCCGATTTCCACCGCATCCAGGTAGGCCTGTAGCGGTGTCTTCGCGTCTACCACGATGTTCTTCCCGGCTGGTAGTTTCACCACCATATCGGGACGCAGCCTTCCGTCGTCGGTGTTCGTCGAAACCTGTTCCTCGAAATCGCAGTGGTCCAACATGCCTGCGAGCTCGACCACTTGGCGCAAATGGAACTCTCCCCAACGTCCGCGGACGGACGGCGCTCGCAGGGCCTTCACCAGATTTCCGGTTTGGTCGCGCAGCTTTTCCTGCGTTTCCATCGAGGAGCGCACTTGTGCAGTAAGACTCCCGTAGGCTTCGCTTCGGTCCTTCTCTATCGCTTTGATTTGCTCATCAACTTTAGTTAGAGACTCTTTAATCGGTGTCACCAGACCCTCCACAGCCTTCTGGCGGGCTTCTAAGTCTCCCTTCGCTTCGGATTGATACGTTTCTAGTCGCGTCTTGGCAAGATCCAAAAAGGATTCATTGTTGGTTCTTAGTGCTTCTGCCGCCAACGCTTGGAACGCCTGCTGTAGTTTCACCGATGCAGAATCGATGAGTTGGAGCTTTTCTGCACCCGTCTTGCGTTCTTCTTGCAGTGTGGAATTGAGTCCTGCAACTTTATCCCGAAGGTCTTCGTTGTTGGAGTTGGCCGTTCTGAGTTCTTCGCGTACAGGAGTGAGCGTTCGCTCCAAAGAAGATATTTGCTCTCGCAGCACAGCGGACCTCGTCCGCAAGACCAGCCATGTGATCGCACTTCCCAGCACAGCGGAAACAATTGCCAATGCTGGTATCGAAAGGCTAGGCATGTCTGAACTCCGTCTGCTCCAACCGACTGGCCATATCGGCAGTAGCGGCACTGAACTTCTGGCCAAGGGAGGTATTGAGACTTTCGATCTGGCCTGCAACTTCTGTTTTTAC
>JAYTFO010000011.1:0-7057 GCA_043734305.1 Acidobacteriota bacterium
TATTTTCCGGAGCCCGACTTGCTTCCGCTTGTGGTCGACGACGCATGGCAGGCGCGCATTCGAGCCGGATTGCCCGAACTGCCCGAAGCGCGCCGCGAGCGCATGGCGCGAGAATATGGCATCACCGCGAGCGACGCAGCTTCGCTGACTCGCACCCGTGCGATGGCCGATCAGTTTGAATCGGCGGCGCGGGCGGCAAAGAATCCCAAACGCGTTGCCAACCTGGTGCAGAGCGAATTACTCGGGAGATTGAAAGCGCAGGGCCTGGAACTCGAGCAGTCGCCGATTTCGATGGCGGGTGTTGCCGCGTCAGCCGATCTGGTTGAGTCGGGCGCAATCTCCGGCAAGATGCTCAAAGACCTTTACGACCTCAGCTTCGAGCGCCACAAAGATTTCCCCACGATCTACGAAGAAGAAGGTCGGCCCCAGCAATCGCGCGATACCTCGGCGCTCGAGAAGTTCGCGGACGAAGTAATCGCAGCCAACCCCAAGCAAGTCGAACAGTATCGCGCCGGCAAGAAGACGATGCTTGGATTTTTTGTTGGGCAGGTAATGAAAGCGTCGAAGGGGCAGGCCAATCCGCAATTGGTGAATGAAGTCGTAACCAAGAAGCTCGATGGGTAGCGGTCGCCGCTACTTTGCCGTCCCTGCGTTCTTCAGTACTTCTTCCGCGTAGTAGTTCGTGATTTTCGCGTCGTTGCGGAGCGTCTCGTAGTACGCAGCTTTCAAAAGCTGCTCGCGCCGGTCGCGCAGTTGCTGACGAAACGCCTGCTGCACGCTGGGATTGCTCAGGTCGCGCTGGCCGGCTGCTTCTTTCGAAACCAGCTTCACGATCATGTATCCGTAAGGCTGATGGTTGGCGGGATTCAGTAGCGGCAGCACGGGCGTGTACTGTCCGGGCTTCAGCTTCATTACGGAATCACGGGTCACGGGGTCCGCGGTCTTCAGCGCCGACTCCGGCGCCAGGCCAAGATCGCCGCCGGTGTTGCTGGTCTCCGGGTCCTCCGAATAATTCATGGCGAGAGTGGCAAAGTCGTCGCCGCTGTCAAGACGGTTGGCGATCATCTGGATTTTTTTGCGCGCGTCGGCGTCGTTCTGCGCTTTGCTGTTCTGTAGATTGTGAACCTGGGGATTCGCCATCCCGGTGACCATGATCTTCGCCAGATGAAACTGCGTCTCGATGAAGTTAAATTCCGACTTGTGGGCGTTGTAATAGTCGGCCACATCCTGATCGGTGATGTTGATGCGAGACGTGATTTCTTTGTTCAGAACTTTGTCGCGGGTAAGCGAACGCCGCAAGTCACGCTTGAAATCGTCGACCGTGATTTTCTTTTCTTCCAGCCGCTTGTTGAACTGCTCGGCGGTGAAGGGGGACTTCATTTCGTTCAGCTTACGATCCACTTCCTCGTCGGTCGCGAGCAGGCCGAGTTTTTCGGCGCGGCGCATCAGAATTTCCGTTTCAATCAGAGTGTCGAGGATACTCAGGCGAAGGCTCACGGCCTGTTCGCCGGCCGGTTGCTGGTCGGAGCCAGCCGTCTGATTGGCGACGTACTTATCCACTTCGCTGCGGTAGATCTTGCGCCCGTTCACCGACGCCATCACATCACCGCCGCTGCTGTCGCGATTACACGCCGCGAGTTGCAGCAGGAAGAACGCAATCAATACAGCGGGAACGGATTTTCTAAAGTGGACACGTAATTTCAAAGTTGCCTCCGGAAATAGCATTCAGCACTCAGCACTCAGCACTCAGCCAAAACTCAAGTACTCGCAATTAGTGTGCCTTAGCTGATTGCTGAGTGCTGAATGCTTACTTTCCTGCGTCTCGCAATGCGCTGTCGAGCGCGGCTCGCACGTCTTCGATCGGTACAGCGCCATCGATTTTCTGGCCATTGACGAACATGGCTGGGGTTGCGCTCACGCCGACTTTGTCGCCTTCGCGCAGCGACGCGCGCACCTCTTTGTCGTCCTGCGCCTTCACGCAAGCCTGCAATTTGGTTGCGTCCAGATTGTGCTTCTGGCCTTGCTGGGCGGTGAGTTTGTCGATGCTGGCAAATTGCCCATCCAAACCCTTCGCAGCGTTAATTTCTTTTTGATTGCCGTGTACATAGTCCGCGAAATCCCAGTAGGCATCGGCGTTCTGCGCGGCCAGGCAGTTGGCATCCACGGCGGCATGAACCGCCCAGGGATGAATTTCCTCGAGCGGATAATCCTTGTAAATAAAAAGCACGCGATCGCCATACTCTTTCAGCAAGGTTGGAAAAAGTGTCGAGTGCATGCGCGAGCAGAACGGGCACTCAAAATCGTCGTAGTTGACGGCCACAACTTTGGCGTCTTTGGCGCCGCGCGTCGGCCGGCCGGTGACGTCAATTTTCTTCATCACCTCGGCATAGGGATCTTTTGTCAGATCGATTTTGGTCATGCGCAGCAGCGTCTTGCGGTCCCTGGCGAGCAGGAAGTCGTAGTCTTTCTTCTTTCCTGAATCGTCGAAAGTGATGGTCAGAGCTTCGTAGCCGGGAAAGTCGCTCGACCGAAGCGGGCCGATCACGACCTTCACTTCCGACGGGACGGAATACGTCGAACGGACCTGACGCACCAGCAACCGGACAACGTCCGGCGGAGCGGACGGCGTGGGCTGAGCCGAACAACCGAGACAGACCAGTAACAGAACAAAAAATGCGCGTCGAACAAAATTCACTAGAAACCGCCTAAACATGAGGAATCGATTGCATTATCTCACGGGGAGATGCGCTGCGGGCCACGAGCCGCGAGCTTCGACTGCGTGTCTTTCACGCGCGCCTGCGGATGAGTTCGTCGGCAGGCAACAGCAAGTTCATCGATCCCGATCGAAATCCTTCCAGATCGAGCGTCACGAATTTGAATCCCAATCCGCGGAAGATCGCTGTGAATTCGCGAGCCATCGCAGCCGACAGAGCGCGGGCGAGTTCCTCGCGCGCGATTTCAATGCGCACAATGTCGCCATGATGGCGCACGCGGAACTGGCGGAATCCGAGGGCGCGCAATGCGTCTTCTCCGCGTTCGACCACTTGCAATGCTTCGGGAGTAACCGGACGCCCATATTCAATTCGCGACGACAGACAGGCCGACGCAGGTTTGTCCCACACCCGCAAACCCGACTGCTGGGCGAGGTCGCGGATCTCCGCTTTGCCCAGTCCCGCGTCGAGCAGCGGCGCCAAAACGTGATGCTGACGCGCCGCCTGTTGGCCGGGGCGGAAGTCGCCTTGATCGTCGAGGTTCACGCCGTAGGCGATGGCATCGAAACCATGTGCCTCGCGATACTGCTCCATGACGGTGAACAACTCGTCCTTGCAATGAAAGCAGCGCGCCGCATCGTTGCGGGCGTAGTCGGGATTTTCCAGCTCGTTGGTTGCAATCACCGCGACGGGAATTCCAGTCTCGCGGGCGAAAGCAAGCGCGTCTTCGAGATGAGTTCGCGCCAAACTGGGAGAGTCGGCGATGACGGCAAGCATCCGGTCGCCTAACACTTCGTGCGCAGCCCACGCCAGAAATGCCGAGTCGACGCCGCCGGAGTAGGCGACGAGCAGGCGTCCGGCGTTGCCCAGGGCACGATTCAAGTGCGCGAGTTTCGGATCGACAGCGACGGGAGAATCCACAGGGAGCATTGTAGTGAAAGAGTAGCGCCGCCGTCTCGGCGGCACTACAAGTGCTAGTACAACCTCTCCTGCCTCTTCAAATTTCCGAACGCTCCCACATTGGCCAGTGAGAATGCGAATCGAAACTGATTTTCATTCCTGACCAGGCCGAGTGCGAAGCGGCGATATTCTACGCTGAAGCCGCAGCAATCCCAGTTGTAGGTGGTCTGCGCGGTGGCGTACTGCAGGAATCCCTGATTTTGGTCGAAGCCGAAACTGGTGGCGCCGCTGAACCCGCGCTTCTGGGGCTGGCCGTAGCCAAACAGGACGCGGAACTGGTGAAAGTCGCGTTGTCCTGGAACGGTTTGGCCCAGCGATTTATCGTTGACGCGGAGGAAAGCGTCGCCCCCTCCCACTGTAAAGAGCCCGTAGTGATAGTTCACCAGTGCGGTGCTGGCATTGATCCGCCCGGTTTTCAGGTCGTAGTCGAGGTCCCACTCGGTGTTGGTGCGCGGGCTGGTCTCAATCCGCAATCGCGAGATGATTGGTGAAAAGCGGCGCATGTCGTTAAGAAAGGCGATGCCCGTGAAGTCCGCGGTCGACGTAAAGACATTGCGTTGGCCGATGACCAGAGCGTGTCCGAAGGTGGGATCGAAGTAATATTTTTGGCCGACTTCCCAGGTCACGACTTCGCGCGGGCCAGAGGGGCAGGGCGGCGATGCCGGAGTCCTCGACGTCTCCCATGGAACGGCGGCGGAGGGCGGCGCGCCTCCGATCGTCAGAGAACTCATGCCTTGCTGCTCGCAGTCTTTCTTGTCGTCGTCAGGACGGACGCGCTTCGCATACAGCCGATTCACCAGCGTGTATTCGATGTTATTCGTGTCGCTCAATATGTCGCCGGCGTCGAAGCGCAGAATATTCGCGAAGTTATTGATGCCGGTGACGTAGTCGTAGCGCATGCGGGGCTCGATGACATGCTTCCACTTGCGGCCCAGCCACGGATGTTCGAAGACTCGCGAGAGTGCCGGCGGACGCAGCTCAAGCGACATTTCCAGAGACTTGCGATTGAGGTCGCTGTCCTCGGGTAGGCAAGGGCTGTTCGCTTTTTGGAGATTGATGCAGCGTTGTGTGTAGTACGTGTCCCGCAGAGTCAACTCCGGACGCGCGGACCATCCTTTCCACTGGAAAGGCATGGCTAGCGCCGGAGAGAAGTCGAGCCGTCCCACCAGCGGCGCGGTCCGGAAATCAAGTTCGCGGCGCTGCAAGCCTTCGGCTGCACTCTGGAATGACCAGTACAGCGGCGTCTTACCAAGTTTCCGCTCCGCGCCCGAGAAGGAAAAACTGGGCATGTGCAGGATGCGAATCAACTCGGTCTGGGTGAGCGCATTGGGGCATTGCGCCTGCTGTTGCAGGTTGTTGGGATCGCAGACTTCGTAGTTCTGATAGCGCTCGGCGAACGCGTTGTAGTGAAAGCCGTTGGTGGTGTTCGAAAGAAAGATCTGTGACTTCACTTCCGAATTAACGGCCTGGCTGTACACCTCGGTAAACGCAATGCGGAACACAAAGGAACTCAGATAGTCGACGTTGGCGACGCCGCGGAAGTTGTGTCCGAAACGGCCTTCGGCGTTGAAGCGGACGTCCTCGCCGCCCTGATCCTGATTCGGTGTTCCAGTCCCGCGATCGAGCACGCCGAAGTAGCTGAAATCTATAAACGAGGTGTCGCTGGGACGGGCGCGGAACTCGCCGCGCTGCGACCATCCGCGGAGGGAATAGTATTCGGCGCCGACCGT
The DNA here is from genome assembly GCA_043734305.1 of Acidobacteriota bacterium. Classification (GTDB taxonomy): domain Bacteria; phylum Acidobacteriota; class Terriglobia; order Terriglobales; family Acidobacteriaceae; genus Acidiflorens. The sequence continues at coordinate 5,402 of JAYTFO010000011.1, forward strand.
GACGTCCATGCTCCGGTTCACTGCCCAGTACAACGATTCCCCGACAATGGTCCCTTTGCGCGAGGAGTTGCCGAAACTTGGGATCAGCAGGCCGGACTGGCGCTCCTGCTTCTGCACCGGATGCGTGACGAATGGAAAATAAACCACCGGCACGCCGCGCAAGCGGAAGGTGCTCTTGTAAATTTTTGCCGAACTGTCCACGTCCACGGTGATGCGGTCGGCGTTGAATTGCCACTTCGGACGGGGCAACTCGCAGGTGGTTACGGTACCCTGACGCACCAGGTAGTGGCCCGGGCCCTGTTTCTCGACGACTTTGCCGGTGAACGCGAAGGGGCTGGTGGTGGTGAGGACATAGCCGGAGCGACGGAGCCGCAATCCAGCTGTGCCGATGACGTTGTGGAACGTCCCCACCTGGGTGTGAATGTTGTAGTCGCCGTGGCTGGCTTCCATGTGCTCGTCATAAGGACCACCGTCGAGCACCACGTGGCCTTCCACTTCCGTATCGCCAGTGGCGGAGTTGTAAGTGATTTCATCGGCATACAGGACGTAGCTGCGATAGTGAACTTCGGCCTGACCGCGGAGTTTGTACATGGCGCCGTCTTTTTCCTGCTGTACGGCTCGGATCGTGACTTCTTCCTCGCCCGTGGTGGAGGGAGTTGCGGGAAGAGACTCGGAAACTGGCGGCGATGGGGGCAGCGTCTGGCTGGTTACTAGCGCCGGAGCGACAAGGAGATGACAAAGCGAAAGCGCCGTGATAATGATTCGGTAGCGGAAGATCATTGCTCGAGCACGTTCGCTCCGCCGGCCGTCGCCAACGGAAACCTCGGTTGACCTTAGCACGCGGCTGGTATGGGAAGCAAAGCTGTGCCGCAAGATCCCTCGCTCATTTGTGCCTTGGCCTGGCTCTGGCTGCTGGCATTCTCCGAAGACCGCGCTGATGGACTGTCCCGTGGGCGGCGACGCCGCCGTGCATGCACCCGATTGCTCCGCAGAAAATGCCGCGAGCGAACAAGCCGCTGCCGCCGCGGGAATTGCACGCCTCGAATTCGGCGCCGACTATTGGCGGCACGAGGTTGCGTCCCGGCTGGAGCGTTATCGCGCTCGGCGCAAACCGCGCGCGCCGCGCTATCCTTCGCTGCGCCTGCCCTTTGATTCGGCTGACAGTTGGTTGCCCGTGAGTAGTTCAGCGCTGGCCGTGTCGGCAGCCGCGGCTGCTCCAGAGCTAGAGCCGCAGATACGGATCGAGCAGAGTGCGCCTCATCTCGTCGAGCCACGCGGCGAACGTTTTGTAGAATTTCGTCCGGCAATCGACGACGAGCCCGAGCTGTTCACTAACGTTATTGAATTCCCCAGGTACGCGGCCGTTCCTGTCTATCACCCGAACGAATTGGCCGAACCGATTTTCGAACGGCCTCGCATTGTGGAAGCACCCGAGGTCCTGCCTCCGCCCCCGGCCCTGGGTGGAATTCTGATGGAACCTGCCCGCGCCCGGGAACCGGAGCGGAGAACCACAGCTGACTTGGTGTTGTCATCCGCGTCACTTCCACGACGCATGCTCGCAGGATTGTTCGACGCTCTCGTCTTAGGTGGCGCGCTGGCTGGATTCGAGGGGATGTTCGTCTGGATGAATCCGCAGCGCCCGCCACTACCTGTGCT
>JAYTFO010000012.1:0-4204 GCA_043734305.1 Acidobacteriota bacterium
TTGCGCCGGCGAACGGAACCCAGGCAGCGACCGTTGCGGAGGTCGAGTCCAAGGCGAAGCGCATGAATCCGATCAAGCGCAAGCAGATGGAAGATCGTCTGCACGCGCTCGAAAGTGAAATTGCCCGCGCCGAAGCGGCCATCGTTTCCTGCGAAACCAATCTGCAATCCTTCGTCAGTGCGGAAGAAACGCAGCGGCAGACACAGGACCTGGCGAATCACAAGAGCGAATTGCAGAAGTTGATGGACGAGTGGGAAACGCTGTCGGAAGAGTTGGTGTGAGTTGCCGGCAAGGTGCCGGCGCTAGAACATCGCGGCTGGAACGAATTCTCAACGATTTATAGATGTTTTCTACAAGTTATAGCCAACGCCAACTCTTGCCGGCAGCAACCAGCGCCGAGAGAGATCGGACCGCTTCTCGCAGTGGTCGGTATTTGCGTCAGGATGCTCCCAAGCGCTTCGTTATGGCCTGATGGGGCTTCGGGCCGCCCCGAAACTCGGCGAACGTCCCTGAGCCTTCTGGCGCGTTGTGCTATATCTCTGAGATATAGTCCAGCGCGAAGCTCGGACCGTCTCCGCTCGCGGTGGGAGACGCAGCAATCCGCGTCTCTACCGTTGATTTGTTGTGGGGATACAACTGAGAACTGAGAACCGGGAACTAAGAACTGCTTTTAACCGCCTTGTTTCAACTCCGTCAGTACCTGCCGCGCGATTTCTTTCAACGTTTCGAAAACGCCGACGCCCTGGAAGGCTACCGATTCCATCACGGGCTCGTTTTTCTTGCGCAGTTCTTTGGAGAGTCGATCGACGGCGAGGACGTTTGGTAGATCGCGCTTGTTGAGTTGCAGGACGTACGGAATCTTGTTGAAGTCGTAGCCGTGTTCTTTCAGGTTGTCCATCAGGTTGTCGAGGGCTTCGACGTTGGCGTCCATGCGTTCCTGCTGGGAGTCAGCGACGAAGACGATGCCGTCCACGCCGCGCAGGATCAGTTTGCGGCTGGCGTCGTAGAAGACCTGGCCGGGAACGGTGTAGAGATGGATGCGGGTCTTAAAGCCCCGGACCGAGCCCAGGTCGAGAGGCAGAAAGTCGAAGAACAGGGTACGGTCGGTTTCGGTGGCAAGCGAGATCATCTTGCCCTTCTGCTGCTCGGCGGTTTTCTGGTAGATGAACTGGAGATTCGTCGTCTTGCCGCCTAACCCGGCGCCATAGTAGACGATCTTGCAGTTGATCTCTCGAGCTGCGAAGTTGATGAAACTCAAAGGGTTCCTCAGAGACCGCGCAGACAACTCCCAAGACGGAGTCATTCCGGCGCAAATCCCTAAAAATCTAGTTTGGGATCCTGCAACTTTTTATATCACACCCGAAGGGGTACCCGCAGGTTACTAAAAGTGGTTCTCAGTTCTCAGTTCTCAGTTCCCAGTAAAACCAGCCAGCGCCGTGCAGGTTTTGGTTTCACTGAGAACTAAGAACTGGGAACCGAGAACTGGCTATTTCGGTGTTGGCAACGGATAGTAGCCGTCTTTGGTATAGACCTTGACGTCGGGACGGCGTACTCGTACTTCGATCTGGCGATATCCGCCTGCGCCTGGCCGGGCCGAGTAGGCGAGCGTGTACTGGTTGCGGGCGTCTCCGATGGCGCGGGCGTAGGCTTTCTCTATATCGGCCTTCGCATTCTCGGCATACACCGTTCCGCCTCCCGTGGCGTAGACGTACTTGGGCAGGATGTTGCCGTAACCGAAGTTGATGTCGGGGAGGCCGGGCGGCATCGGTATCTTAGGAATGTGAATCTTCTGGGTCTTGCCATAGCCGGGAAGTGCCGCGCCTTCCACGCCCACGCCGTAGACGATCACATTTTGTGTGAGCAGAACTTTCAAAGTATCGGTATAGCTGGCGTCGCTGCCTCTCTCGCGTCCATCGGTGACGATGAAGATAATTTTGCGGCGGGTGCGATCGCGTTTGGAAAGGTCGCGCGCGGCCATCAGGATGGCGTCGTTAATCACGTGCGACTCTTTGGGCGGCGAGATGACCGGCTGGATCGGAGTATCGATGGGATGTCCATTGACGTTCGGGCCCTGCGGACCGAGCGGGCCGCCGGTGATCGGCGGTCCATTGTTGCGGCCGGTATAGGTCTTGATCTGGTTCAGGACGGCGGTCAGTTGTTGGCCTACGGTCGAGAAGTCGGAGACCCGGCTCACCGTGCTGCTGTAGGTGTAGATCGCGACTTCGTCGAACTGGCTGAAGGCGCCTTGCAGGGCGGGGAGCGTCTCCTGAATTTTGCGCACGCCCGCATCCGGCATGCCGAGATCGAAGATCACCGCGGCCGAGAGCGGGAATGGATCGCTGGTAAAAAACTTCAGGTTTTGCTTCTGTCCGTTTTCGAGGACGGTGAAGTCCTTCGGCAACAAGCCGGCGACCAGGTGTCCGTCGGTGCCTTTCACCGTGACGGGAACCACAACGTAGCTGACGGTGACGGTCGGGAGGCGATAGAGTTCTTCGCGGGAGTTGTCGACGTCGGCCGCGACGCTGCCTTCAGGCACGGTCTTGACCGGAGGCATGGGCGGCGGCGAGGTTTTCTGATCGGCGTCCGGCTCGGCTACCGCGGGCGCGCTGCGGGGAGGCTCGTTCACAACCGGCGGCGCTTCCCTGGGCGGCGCGTTGGGCTGGTCTGCACTGGAGCTAGAGCTGGAACTGGAGCTGTCGGGCTGAGCGTCCTGGTCGGCGGGAGGCCTGCTGGTAGGCAATGCCGGAGGCGGTATGGGCCGACTGGCCGATGGCGCGTCCGGGACTTCTTCCGTCTTCTGCTGCGCCCAGCCTGCTCCTGCCAGCAAAAAGATCAGCGCCGCGAAGACGATCGCGCTGGTTTTCTTAGCCATTTCCCGGAAACCTGCCCTTCTTCATTGCTTGCCTATTACGATTTTATCGGACCCGCCACTTATTGAGATGCCCGCGCCGCTCGCTTTGGTGCATCTAAGCCTTACAGGATAGACTAGCAAAGTTTCCGGGTGAAAACTCACATGTCCAAGCAACAACTTAAGACCTGCCTCGCCGTATTAGTCTTCGCGTCGCTGATGGTGCTCCCGACCTGGTTGGCGGCGCAGAAGGCGGATAGCCCACCGCCAGCACCGCCGGACTCATCCAAACAAGCGGCAGACGCCCCCGGCACAGACGATCAGCCCACCGCGACCTTCAAGTCGAATGTCGAGGTGGTGCAGCTTTTTTTCAACGTCAAGGACAAGCATGGCGCGCTCATTCCCGCCCTGACCAAGGAAAACTTCGAGATCCTGGAGGACGGTAAACCTCAGACGATCAAGTACTTCAAGGCGGAAACCGATCTCCCCCTGACGCTCGGGATTCTGATCGATGCGAGCGGCAGTCAGCGGCACGTTCTGGGCATTGAGCAGGAAGTGGGCGGATCGTTTCTGGAAAGCACGCTCCGGCCTCGAGATATGGCTTCGATTTTCAGTTTCGACGTGGACGTGAATCTTCTGCAGGACTTCACTGGTTCGGTGTCGCGGCTGAAGAAGGCGCTCAACCAGGTGAAGATCAACTCCGGGACGGGTGCATGCGCCAATCTCCCCGGCCTGGGTGGTGGACCCATCCCGTGCCCTTCGACCGGCCCGCGGGGCACGGTGCTCTATGACGCGGTATACGTGGCGTCGCATGACGCATTCGCCCAGGAGGTTGGCCGCAAGGCGATGATCCTGCTGACGGACGGTGAAGATAATGGCAGCCGGCTGAAGATCAAGGAAGCGATTGAAGCGGCGCAAAAAGCTGACACCATCTGTTACGTGCTGCTGATTGCCGACCGCGGCGACAGCATGGGCTTTGGCGCCGGCGACATGAAGAAACTCACAGCTGAAACCGGCGGCCGCGTGATCGAAGTCGGCAACAAATTCGAAAAACTGAAACAAGCCTTCGCACAGATTTCCGAGGAACTCCGCTCCCAGTACAACATCGGCTACACCCCCGCCAACAACGTTCGGGATGGATCGTTCCGCAAAATTGAAATCAAAGCGAAAGGTGGCGAATACAAGATTCAAGCGCGCAGCGGATACTACGCGATGCCGCGCAAAGAAGAATAGGGGACTGTCGGCGTGCAACGAAATACCAACTCCAACGAAATTGTCATCCTGATCGCAGCGAAGGATCTGCTTTCATCAGCAGTAGAAGAAAGCAGCTTCTTCGCTGCGCTCAGCATGACAATT
>JAYTFO010000013.1:0-33049 GCA_043734305.1 Acidobacteriota bacterium
CATGCTCCAGCGGCGTTTTTTCTGATTGGACTTCAGGCCGACAACTTCGGCAACCTGACCAGGCGCATCTATCGCGAGGGACACGAGATCGGCAATCACACCTTCACGCATCCCGATATCAGCAACATCGGCACGCGCTACATGCAGGTGGAACTGAACCTGACGGAGCGCTTGTTTGCGAGCCGGCTGGGAATTCGGACAGTGCTGTTTCGCCCGCCCTACTCGATCGATCAGGAGCCGGACACAGAAGACCAGGTGCGTCCGCTCGAACTCACGCAGGACATGGGCTACATCACCATCGGCAACAAGATCGACCCACACGATTGGCATCCGAACCAATCGGCGGAACAGATTACCGCCGGCGTGCTTGATCACCTGCCGCCTTGTGCAATTGGCGACCAGTTGTGCGGGAACATCATCCTTCTGCATGATGGCGGCGGCAACCGCGCCGAGACAGTGCGGGCGTTGCCGCTGATTATCGAAGGCGCACGCGCGCGCGGATTCGAATTTGTCCCTGTATACCAACTGCTCGGCAAAACCAAGGCGGCCGTGATGCCGCCCCTGGCCGCCAATGAATTCTGGGGCGCCCGGCTGAACTGGGTGAGCTTCGGCCTGTTCGACGGCCTTCTGGTCGCGATCGTAGTGGTCTTTTTTGTGGGGGACGTGCTCATGACCGGACGCCTGATTTCAATCGGCATTCTTGCCGTCTATGATCGTCTGCGCTCGCATGTGTACGGCACGCCCGAGCAGGTGGCAGCTTACAGTCCCAAAGTCGCGATTCTGATTCCTGCCTATAACGAGGAGAAGGTGATCGAACGCACGATCCAGGGGGCGCTCGATTCCGATTATCCCAACCTGCATGTGATTGTGATTGACGATGGATCGAAGGACAGCACTCTCGAAGTTGCTCGACGGGTTTTCCGCAAGGAAGTAGCGCAGGGCAAGGTCGTTATTCTGAGTAAGGCCAACAGCGGCAAAGCCGACGCGCTCAATCTCGGTCTGCAACATATCGGCGATGCGGAAGTGTTCGTAGGCATTGACGCCGATACCATCATTGCTCCGGACGCAATCGCGCGCATGGTGCCGCATTTCATGAACCCCAAAGTCGGCGCGGTGGCGGGCAACGCCAAAGTCGGCAACCGCGTAAATCTCTGGACGCGCTGGCAGGCGCTCGAATATATCACCAGCCAGAATTTTGAACGGCGCGCGCTCAACACCATGGGCGCCGTAAGCGTTGTGCCCGGGGCGATCGGGGCGTGGCGAGTGAGTGCGGTTCGCGAGGCGGGCGGCTATCACGTGGACACGGTTGCCGAGGACGCCGACCTGACCATGGCGCTGCTGCGCGACGGATACCGCGTGGAATATGAAGACCTTGCGCTTGCGTTCACCGAAGCTCCGACCAACGCGAACGGCCTGATGCGCCAGCGCTTTCGCTGGTCCTTCGGGATTTTGCAAGCTGTCTGGAAACATCGCGGCGTCTTTGCGCGCAAGGGCGTGTTGGGATTTGTGGCACTGCCGAACATTCTCATTTTTCAGATTCTGCTGCCATTGGTTTCGCCCTTTATCGATTTGATGTTCGTCGGCGGCGCGCTCTCGTATGGGATCAAGAAATATTTCCATCCCGACTCCACTGACCCCACCGATTTCATCAAGCTGGTGGTGTATTTTGCGGCATTCCTGATCATCGACTTCCTCGCGTCGGCGATTGCATTCGCTCTGGAGCGCCGTCAACCGGAAGCGCGCGAAGACGCCTGGCTGCTCAGCCAGGTCTGGCTGCAACGTTTCGCATATCGGCAGCTGTTTTCCGTGGTACTGATCAAGACTCTGAAGCGCGCAATCCAGGGCAAGCCTTTCGCATGGGACAAACTGGAACGCACCGCCGCCGTCAACTACGTCCCCGCCGAACGGCGCGACTCGGTGAACGTGCCGTAACGCGCGCGTGTTGAAAGTCCGGCCGCTGAGCACGGACCAACCCCTTCAAATTGTCATCCTGAGCGCGGCTAGAACTTCACGGAGTGAAGTCTTGCGAAGTCGAAGGACCCCTGCGCCGCAAAGTCACCACGCTGATGCAGGGAATTCTCCCTAAGCACTGAGCAGCGGGAGAACTCCATGGAGCTTTGATGGTAGCCCGACCTGATGCTTTGGAAATCGGAAAGCGATGCAATAAAGAAAGACCCGGATTGGAAGAACGGCGACTACACCGCGAACCCCGTTGGCCTGCAGTTGGCGGAACTCGGGGCGCTCGTGGGCGAAACGTCGCAGCGCTTCAACCAGGAAACGAGCCGCGGCCAAGTATTCCAATGGCTTGACGAAGAGGCTCGGAAGCCAGGCCCAGACGCCAACGACCACATTCGTCAAATGGAAGCGATGATGTCCCTGGATGCGTCCGATGTTTTTGGCGGCTCAATCGAGAAAGCGGCTGCGGCCGTGAAGGCGAGAGTGCTGGTAGTCGTCGGCACTTATGATCACGTTGTGACGCCAGGACCAGCAAAAGACTTTGCGAAACTGATGGGCGCTGGGATCCGGGAGTTGGACAGCGACTGCGGACATCAGGCTCCTGCGTGCGAAGAGAAGGTGATCGTCCCACTAGTGACCGCGTTCCTGGCGTCCGGAAAATAAACGCCTCCTTCCGGGAGGATATAATCCGGCACACCTAGGTCACTGGCCTCGGGCACAAAAATCGGTCCGCACGAAATCCAGTCTGCGGTCGGCGCCGTTTTCGCTCGCGAGTAAAATTGTGAGATGGCGTTCTCCAAGAGCTACTTCCATGACAAGGGACAACTGGCTGAGGCTGTCATTCACGGTCTTGCGACGAAAACCTTTCTAACCGACTGGTGCTATCCCAATCCGAAGAAACCGGACGGAAAGGAATTTTGCGACTTGTTAGTGGTTTTCGACGACACAGCGATCATTTGGCAAATTAAAGACCTAAAGGTGAACGAGGCGGGATCTTACAAGACCGCGGAAGTTGAGAAGAATCTTCGGCAATTGTCCGGCGCTCGGCGACACATGTTCGATCTCAGAGTGCCCATTGAACTTGAGAATCCGCGCCGTGGCAAGGAATTGTTCAATCCTGAACAAACGAAAGCAATTCACCTGATTTCCGTGCTCATGGGTGATGGAGAAGGCCCTTTTCCCTTCGTGCAAACATTCAAAGACCGGTTGATCCATGTTTTCACGCGAGAATTCGCCGACGTTCTTTTGTCAGAACTTGACACCGTATCTGATTTCTGTGAATACCTCCGAAAGAAGGAGGCCATCAACAAGAACAAAAGGATTGTTGTGCTGGGAGGTGAAGAAAACCTCCTCGGGAAGTACTTGGAACATGGGCGCAGTTTCTCGTGGATAGAGAATTACGACAACATTATGATCGACGACACGATCTGGCCTTCATTTTCGAGTAGAGCTCAATTCCTGGCGAAGAAACGAGAAGACGAGATCAGCTATGGTTGGGACAGCATCATCGATCGCGCTCACGATGGATCGTCCGCAAGTTACGAGCGGGCAGCGCGCGAACTCGCCCGTCCCAATCGTTTCGCACGTCGGATATTGTCGAAGTCTTTTCTGGAGGCCTATAAGGAATATCTAAAGTCGCCCTTACCCCTTTTTCGGCGCATGATGCCGTTTGAAGACACGACTTATTGTTTCCTCTTTATGGAAGATGGGGACCAATTACCGCGTAAGCGACGGACAGCTATGCTTGGGGCAATGTGCTTCGTTGCGCGAGGGCTTCCCCCGATGAATGAGCGTGTGATTGGCATCGCAACGGAGAAGCAGAACCGAGCCTACGACTATTGCGTTTTCATTCAACCGAACTGGACCGCTAAAGATGAAGCGAAGAAGATTCAGATTCAGAAGGACACTGGAATTTTCGTTAGCCCCAAACTCATGCGCGTTGGTGAGGACGAGTACCCCGACGTTAGTTAAACTGTGGGGGTAGAGCGTGACCGCAATGCCCAAAGCAACTTGCTTTCTGGCGATGTGTGAGCAACGCCATCTTTCGGGGAAAGGACACTTTGGCTGATTTCTCGGGCAGATCGCCGCTTGCTGCTCGCCACTCGATTCGAGGTGTAAAATAGTCGAGCACATCCTACAGTCACGCTCCCAGTGTCGAAAGGATTCATCCAATGGCAACCCTTGAAGCTCCGCCGCGTCCGCGGGTCGATTTGCATACCGGTCCGTATCTCCCTGAGCCATTTTTTGATTTCAGCCGCGACGACAATGCGCGCAAGATGCGTTCCGCGATCGCGAAGGTGCGCGGTCAACTGGGCCGCGAATACGACTTGATCATTGGTGGCAAGCGATCCAAGACCGCCGACAAGATTCGCTCCATCGATCCTGCCAAGCCGTCGCAGGTTGTGGGCATTCATCAGAAGGCCGGCAAGGACCACGTCGAGCCTGCGATGCAGGCAGCGCTCAAGGCGTTTGAGACGTGGAGCCGCACTACAGTCGAAGAGCGCGCTTCGTTGTTATTCCGCGCCGCTGACCTGATGCGCGATCGCAAAATGGAATTCATGGCGTGGCTGGTGTTTGAAGTTTCCAAGAATTGGGCTGAGGCCGACGCTGATATTTCCGAGACCATCGATTTCTGCGAGTTCTACGCACGCGAAGCTCTGCGCTTCGCGACTGCGGAAGTGCCGATTCAGTTGCCCGGTGAGCGAGGCCGCTTGATGTACATTCCGCTCGGAGTGGGCGCCGTGATTCCGCCATGGAATTTCGCCTGCGCGATCATGGCCGGGATGACCCTGGCGTCGATCGTCAGCGGCAACACAGTTGTATTGAAGCCTTCGAGCGACTCGCCCACCATCGCGGCGAAGTTCGTCGAACTCCTCGAAGAAGCCGGCATGCCGGAGGGCGTAGTGAATTTCTGCCCGGGTGGCGGCGCTACGTTCGGCGACGCGATTGTTTCCCATTCCAAGACGCGCTATATCGCCTTCACCGGTTCACGCGAAGTTGGACTGCACATCAACCAGTCTGCCGCCAAGCAGCAACCCGGCCAGCTCTGGATCAAGCGCACCATCCTCGAAATGGGCGGTAAAGACGCCATCATCGTCGATGCCGACGGCGATCTTGATTCGGCCGTCGAAGGCGTCGCCCAGGCCGCATTTGGCTTTCAGGGCCAGAAATGTTCAGCGTGCTCGCGCGCCATCATCGACGAGCGCATCTACGATAAGTTTCTTGAGCAGCTCAAGTCGCGCGTCGAGCGCATCACCATCGGCGATCCCGCGGAGAACCCTGGTATGGCGGCGGTGATTAACGAAGGCTCGATGAACGACATCCTGCGCTACATTGAGATCGGCAAGAAAGATGGACGCCTCATCACGGGCGGCGCACGCGCCACCGATGCCGGCGAAGGTTATTTCATCCAGCCCACCGTGATCGCCGACATCCCGCCCAAGTCGACTTTGGAACAGGAAGAAATCTTCGGGCCGGTCTTGGTTGTGATCAAGTCGCGCAACTTCGATCACGCCCTCGAAATCGCCAACGACACTGAGTTCGGATTGACGGGCGCCGTGTACTCGAGCTCGCGTGAAAAACTCGATCGCGCCGTCCGCGAATTTCACGTCGGCAATCTGTACCTGAACCGTAAGTGCACCGGCGCGATGGTAGGAGCGCATCCCTTCGGCGGCTTCAATATGTCCGGCACCGATTCAAAGTCCGGCGGCCCGGACTATCTGTACCTGTTCACGCAGGCGAAGAGCGTGGGCGAGAAGATTGTATAGCGCCGGCGTCCCGCCGGCCCCGAGGGCGGGCGCAGCCCGCCTATTTTATTTCACCGTCCCGGCCAAGTACATCTCGGCCACGCGCTCCACCAGCGGGAGTTCTCTGGCGTCGTCAAGGTTCGCCAGTACGATCACGGTGAGCTTGTCGTCCACATAGCGTGAGATCGTCGTTTTGAAACCTTGCCACGCGCCCTGATGCTCCACCACGTGGTGGCCGTTCTTGGTCACAATCGACCAGCCGAAGCCGTAATTCCCGGAGTCCGGTTGCCCATTGTTGAGCTTGGCGACGGTCCACATCTGCTCCAGACTTGATCGCTTCAGAAGTTTCTCGGTGTAGAGCGCGGCATCCCATTTGGCAAGATCGACGATGGAGAAATACAGCGCGCCATCCGCCGTCGTGTTCAAAGTGGGCGAAACCCACTCCTGATTTTTCAGTTCGCCGTTCACCAATCGGTATCCCGCCGCGCGATTCGGTACGATGTCCGCTTCGCTGATGATGCGCGTGGTAGTCATGCCCAGTGGCCGAAAGATGCGCTCTTGCAGAAAATCTCCGTAGAACTCGCCGGTAACTTTGTGGATGACAATCCCGAGCGTGAGATATCCCAGATTGCTGTAGGTCCAGCTCGTTCCGGGCACGTACGCCAGCGGGATGCCTTCGACAATCTTGAGGAGCTGGGCTTCGGAGTAGTCTTTGCGGAAATCGAAACTCTTGGGATAGTCGCCGAAGCCGGCAGTGTGGCTCAGCAATTGACGAACGGTTACCTTCTGCCACGTCGCTGGCGCGCCGGGGAAGTACTTTGTGAGCGAATCTTCCAGCCCGATCTTTCCTTCTTCCACCAGCATTATGACCGCGGTCGCCGTGAATTGCTTGCCCACCGATCCGGACTGAAAAATGGTTTCGGGCTTGACCGGAACCTGTAACTCCACGTTGGCCATGCCATAGCCCTGCGACCGGACGGGCCGACCGTCTCGCGACACCAGCAGCGCCAGCCCCGGAATATGCTGCTTCTCCATTTCGGCCCGGACGAATTTGTCCACCGCATCGGGCGCCTGCGCGCTAGTGAAAGGAACCGACCACATTGCAACCCATGCGAGTACTACCCCATAAAAAAACTTCATTTGTGACCTCGTGAGCTGAGACATCGTGGCACCAGATTGTACAGGCAAGGACCGTATCGCCGTCTGCAATCGTGCGATACGGGTTGCAGACTTGATCCCCAATAATTCCATTTGCTTCCTTTCGCATTTCTTGACAAAATGTGCGACGCACGGGGCCCGGGGTGAAAGCGGCGTTACCTGTAGTGCGGCCGCAAGTGGAGAACCATGGAGATCCGGTCGCACGACATTCTTCTAGTTGGAGGCGGAGGCGCGGGTCTGCGCGCCGCCATCGCCGCCGCCGAAGTCAATCCTAAACTCAGCGTGGCCGTTGTCTCCAAGGTCTATCCCATGCGCAGCCACACGGTTTCGGCCGAGGGCGGCGCGGCGGGAGTCGCCAAGCCCGACGACAGCCTCGACGAGCACGCGTATGACACCATCTCCGGCGGCGACTGGATGTGCGATCAGGACGCGGTCGAAGCCTTCGTCAAAGACGCGCCTCAAGAATTGCTGCGTCTTGAACGTTGGGGATGTCCGTGGAACCGCGAGCCCGACGGTCATATCGCGGTGCGCGCTTTTGGTGGGATGCAGAAGAAGCGCACCTGGTTTGCCGCCGACAAGACCGGCTTCCACATGCTGCACACCTTGTTTCAGACCAGCCTGAAATATCAGCCGATTACTCGTTATGACGAATGGTTTGTCACGAAACTGCTGGTCGATGACGGGCGGGTGCAGGGAGTTGTCGCGATCGATGTGATGTCAGGAAAAATTCAGGCCATCACTGCCAAGGCCGTGATCGTCTGCACCGGCGGATGTGGCCGTATCTTTCCGTTTACCACCAATGCCAATATCAAGAACGGCGACGGCATGGCGCTGGTGCAACGCGCCGGCGGCCCGCTCAAGGACATGGAGTTCCTCCAATACCATCCCACTGGGCTTCCATTCACCGGCATTCTGATTACAGAGGCCGCCCGCGCCGAGGGCGGTTACATGTTGAACAAAGACGGCTATCGATATTTGCAGGACTATAACCTCGGCAAGCCGCAGCCGACGCCGGTTCTGCGGTCGATGGAACTTGGCCCGCGCGATCGGCTGTCGCAGGCGTTTGTCCAAGAAGATCAAAAAGGCCGCACCATCAAGACTGAGTATGGCTCGGTCGTTTACCTGGATCTGCGCCACCTGGGCGAGAAACTGATTAACGCCAAGCTGCCCTTCGTCCGCGAACTGTGCATGAAGTACGAGAACATCGATCCGGTTACGCAGATGATTCCGGTGCGGCCGGTTGTTCATTACATGATGGGCGGCGTGAGCACCGACATTCATGGAGCGACTCCATTGACGGGCTTGTATGCCGCGGGGGAAGCGGCTTGCGTGAGCATCAATGGCGCCAACCGTTTGGGATCGAACTCCCTGACAGAGTGCCTTGTCTTTGGTGCGCGAGCTGGAGAAGCGGCCGCGGAGTTTGCTGCGGGACAGAAGATTCCGAATGGTGGTGTTCTGGCGCAAGCCACCGACGAGCAGAAAAGATTGGAACAGCGATATCTGCGAAAGTCTGGCGGAACGGAGCGCATCGCTACGTTGCGCGATGAAATGCAGAAGGCGGTGGAGAGCGGTGCTGGGATCTATCGCGAACAGGCAACGCTAACGGCAGCCGGCAACAAGTTGCGCGAGTTGCAGGAACGCTACGCGAATATCAAGCTCGACGATCACAGCCAGACTTTCAATACGGAATTGATCTCCGCCCTCGAGTTGGGATTCATGCTGGACGTGGCGCAATCGATTGTCGAATGTGCGTTGCATCGCACCGAGTCTCGCGGCGCACATCAGCGAACGGATTTTCCCGGGCGCGATGATAAAACGTTTTTGGCGCACTCCATGGTTCGTCGCAATTCCGACGGTTCTTTAAAGGTGGACTACTTGCCGGTGAAGATCACGCGCTGGCCTCCGGGAGAACGCGTGTACGGGCAAGAGGAAAAGCATTGAGACGCAAGCAAGCGGGGTGACATGGCAGACAAGATCGTCCTGGAAATCGCGCGCTACGCTCCAGAGCGGGACGAGAAGCCTTCGTTCCAATCTTTCGAAGTACCCTTTCGCAAAGAATGGGTCGTGCTCGATGCGCTGAATCACATCAAGGACAAGATGGACGGCTCGCTGACTTATCGCTGGTCTTGCCGGATGGGCGTCTGTGGCAGTTGCGGGATGATGGTAAATGGCGAACCGAAACTAACCTGTGCGACGTTTCTCTCCTCCTACGGAGATGGCGCAACGGTTCGCGTCGAGCCGCTGCGTTACTTCCCGGTGATCCGCGACTTAGTAACTGCGCTCAGCGATTTTCTGGTCAAGCTGCAAAGCGTAAAGCCGTGGCTGATCCGGAAAGACGAGCCTCCACTCAGCGCGGGCGAATTCCTGCAAACGCCGGAACAGCTCGACCTCTACAAACAGTTCAGTATGTGCATCAACTGCACGCTGTGCTATTCGGCGTGTCCCGTAGTCGGGTTGGAGCCAACGTTTGTCGGGCCGGCTGCGCTCGCCCTCGCGCAGCGTTACAACCTGGACAATCGCGATCAGGGCGCGGAGGAGCGCCTCGGCCTGCTGGCGCATCCCGAGGGCATTTGGGGATGCACGTTTGTTGGCGAATGTACGCGAGTTTGCCCGAAGCATGTTGACCCAGCGGGCGCAATTCAACAGTACAAACTCAAAGCGGCGCTGGAATGGGTGAAGTCGTTTGTGCTGCCGCGCGGGCATGGCGATGAGAGTAAGAGTGAAGAGGTGCGCCCATGACGCAGCTGCCTTCCACTGAATTCCATCCGCGCTGGTATCGAGCGCCTGTGTCCACTTACTGGTGGATTGGTTCGTGGCGCTATCTGTTGTTCATCTTGCGCGAGTTGACGAGCGTGGCAGTGGCATGGTCGGTGGTGATGACATTGCTGCTGCTGCGGGCGCTGCTGAATGGACCGGAAGCGTATGCGCGCTTTACCCATCGCATGCAGTCTCCAGTGCTGATCGCGTTCAACATTATCGCGTTTTGTTTTCTGCTGTTGCATACCATTACCTGGTTCAACCTCGCGCCACGCGCAATGCCGGTTCGCATGAATGGGAAACGCGTGCCTGAGTTTCTGGTGGCAGCTCCGAACTATGTGTTGTGGGTGATTGCATCGGCTGCGATCGCCTGGTTTGTGCTGAGGCCCTCATGAGCAAACCATCGAACGAAGGTTTCTTTTGGTTGCTGTTCAGCGCGGGCGGAGTGGTGGCCGCGATCTTCATCCCGGTTCACTTGTTTCTGTTTGGACTGGCGTTTCCTCTGGGATGGCTCCCACAGCCGAGTTACGAGCACCTATTGGCGCTGGCGCAGTCTCCGCTGGCGCGCGTCTATTTGTTTGTGTTGTGTTCGATCCCGCTATTTCATTGGGCGCACCGCTTTCGTTTTACTTTGTATGACGGGCTGCAAGTCAAGCATCTGAATGAAGTGATTTTTGTTTTTTGTTACGGCGGAGCATTGCTGGGGACGCTGCTGAGCGGGTACCTGATGTTGAGGATGTAGGAGGTGAGTCGTGGACCTCAAGTTGAAGACGATTTCGAAGGATGGTATTGCCGGCGCCATCGCCAAGGTTGACCGCTATCGCTACCTCAACGAGCCCGAGGAGGCGGAGTCGATCTGCCACGATATCCTGGTGGCCGACCCGGAGAACCAGCTTGCCCTCCGGCTGCTCGCGCTTACGATCACCGACCAGTTTCAGGGGCAGTCCACCGACCGCTACGCTGAGGCGGAAAAATTTTTCGAGAGCCTGGCCGATTCCTATGAGCGCGTCTACTACATGGGGATACTGCACGAGCGGCGAGCGAAGGCGCAGATTCGCGCGGGGCGTCCGGCAGGGATGCTAATTAATTCTTTTCATGAAGCGATGCGATGTTTTGAAGAAGCGGAAAAGATTCGCCCGCCGCGCAATGACGATGCGGTGCTGCGCTGGAACCGTTGTGTTCGTCTGCTGGAAAAGATTGGGGAAGTACAAGGCGAGAGTCTGGAGACTTTCCTGGAAGACCACGACATCGCTCCGATGGAAATGATGCGGCGGTCGGGTGGGCGGGGCAAATAAATGTGCGTAGTGTTCCACGTGGAACGTTTGTACTGGCTTTGGTGTACGTACAGATGTATACATGCATTGCCGGTAGTGGGAACATAGAGAACGGGTTAGGGGTGTTATGCCGGGATGACGAGAAAAAGCCTTTATCGCAGCGG
Source organism: Acidobacteriota bacterium (assembly GCA_043734305.1). Classification (GTDB taxonomy): domain Bacteria; phylum Acidobacteriota; class Terriglobia; order Terriglobales; family Acidobacteriaceae; genus Acidiflorens. The sequence goes on from JAYTFO010000013.1 coordinate 11,056, forward strand.
TGAACCGCTGCGCCCCCAAAAACCGCTCCACACAAAATATGAAAGGCCGCCCTAGGGCGGCCTTTTTTGCAAGAAACTGAATCCTAGTTGGGTACACCCGCTCCTTGTGGCGGTTGCGGCGGCATGGCGTTGGCTACAGCGGAGGCGGCTTCGTTCAGGATGCGGTGGTGGATGGTGAACAGGGCCAACTCCAGACGGTCGGAGACTCCGATTTTGTCGTAGACGTTGCGCAGGTAGTTCTTGATTACCTGTTCGGTGGTTCCCAGTTGGGTGGCGATTTCTTTGTTTTTGTAGCCTTGGACGATCAGCGCCACGATCCGCAATTCCTTGGCGGTCAGGCGGTCGCGGACTCGCAGGCCTACCATATCGTTCTCGGTGAGTTCGCTGGGGACGGCCATGTCCTGGACCCAGGTTTCGCCACGGGCTACTTTTCTTACGCAGTCGACGAGAGCAGCGCTGGTTACATTGCGATAGACGACGCCATGGGCGCCGACTGCCATATAACGCTGGGCGCTCTCGCCGGTATCGGCGAGGATGACTACGCGGGTTTTATTTTTATTGGCGGCGGCGAGGACGGCATTGAAGTCGGAGTGGAAGCCTCCGGCAATGATGAGGACAGCGGCCCGGAATTTATCCAGCGCCATCAGCATCTGTTCGGTCGTCTGCGCCTGGGCCACAATACGCATTTCGTCTTCGACGGCCAGCACCTTGGCGATGCCAGCTCGAAAAATCGCCTGATTGTCGGCCAGTATGAGCTTCAGCATGTGCGCTCCACTAATGAAGTTGAGAGGCTAAGAGTTGCGGACGAACTCATACGAATCGATTACGCAGGCTACGCCACGGTTATCCGTGGGCGCAGCACCGGCCGCGGGTTCATCGGTCCGTACGACGCGGCCGCGGCATTGGATGATTACCTCTTCTTTGCCGCCGGTTACATCCGGCGGAAGGGTGATTTCAAACTCGACGGGTGAGCCGACCTCGAGCGAAGCGTCGGCGCGAATGTAAACGCCGGCAGCGCTCAGATTGCCGGTCACGCCGCTGGTGTCGCCCACGGTGTCGCCCTTATGAATCTTAATCGGCAATTCGAGCGGAAACCTTTTTCCGGTACGCGCGTCGGACACGACTCCTCCTCTATCCTGGCTCTGAAATTGTTTGGCAGCCAGATTCATGACGAATTCCCAGCACAGAGCCTGATGAGTAGCTTAGGGCGTTTATATCACGGAAAACATCGGCGTAAAAGCCCCAAACCCTTGGGAACACGGTAAGAACTAGGTACCTCCCCATAGGGTTCAGCAGGATAGGTGGGTGCGGGGGTGCAAGGAAGAGGGTCAAAATGCGCGTGAGGCGGGGTGGTTTGAAGTTGTTTCCGGGAAAGATGCCATCAGCGAAGGCGCGCGGAAGCGGCTAAACAGGCGGCTGAAAAGGAGGTTGCGAAGCGAACCGTGCCGCCGCAGCGACTACGGTCGGACTCAAAACAAAGTTCTTATCGCAGTGGTGAACCGCTGCCACCCAAAAAAAAGTGCAACATCAAATTTTCCCGCAGCGGCCGAAGCCACGCCCTCCGAAAAGCGGGTCAGGATTCAGCAGGCTGGGTTATGGGCTCGAGGATCAGATTGTAGTTGCGCGTGCGGCGGCGCTGCGATTCTTGAAACGGACTGGCAGCAGTGATGGCACAAAGCACGTAGAACAGGGCAGCGTTGGCAGGAATTTGAAGGTTGAAGTCGAGGAAGCTGTGGACCAGGATGCCGACGCAGCCGAGTAGTGCGGCTACGGTCAAGGTGCCGTTGATGGTCTCTGTCCAGTTTTGCAGTTTGGATGCGGCGCCTCGGAAGGTGAGCACGAGGAACCAGAGAGCGATTCCGAAACCTGGGATCCCGGTTTCCACGAGCAGTTGTAAATAGTCGTTGTGGGCCTGATTGACGAAAAAGCTGGTGTAGAAGGTCCGGAATTGCGGATACACGACAGGGAAGGTGCCCAGTCCCCATCCCAGCACAGGCCTCTGCCGAAACATATGGAGGCAGTCGCGATCGATGGTGAGGCGAACGCCGCCGGTGAGTTCCTGACGTGCTTCCGACTGAATGCTGACCAAACGGCGGGTGAGTTCGTTGCCACCGAGCCAGATCAGGAAACCGATCATGACCGCGAGGAATAGACCGATGGCCAGGGGTTGTTTCCAGTCCGCTCGTTTACGGAGAAGGACGGCCAAGACGATGATCTCGGCGACGAAGGCGAGCATGCCACCGCGCGACCCGGAAAGGAAAAGGGTTCCGGCCATGAGGGCGGCAATCCCGGCGACCACCAGTTTACGGTTGCCCTCGGTGTGCCGGGACAAGGCCAGGACCAGAGGGAAGGGGATGAGCATTTCCATGAGTCCGGCGTAGTGATTGTGGTTGACGTAGGGACCGTAGATCAGGCCGCCCTGTTCGAGGGGCCAAATCCAATAGAGCTTGCCATTGGGAGCGATTCCCTGCAGCAATGCAAACGAAGCCAGTACCAGGCCGTAAGCGCAAACGATCCGGGCGAGTGGCCGGACTTGCGAGGAGCGCCGAAGAGATTGCGTCGCCACAAAGGCGAGCATGCCGTAGCTGATATAGAGAAGCAGAAGGGAGTAGGTGACTTGGCGGTAGGCGGTGGTGCCGATGATCCACTGCACGGCAACGAGCGCTCCGAATGACAGCATGGGAGCGTACAAGGGGTGCCATGAAACCTTGAGTTCCTGATTCTTCCATTGACGGAACACCCAGGCGAGCAAGAGTAGGGAGGCGCTGGCTTGTAGTAAAAAAATAGCCCAAGGCTGAACCGCGCCGAAAGCGAGGGGAGCGGCGAGCAGGATGGCGGTGGTTCCAGCGAAGAGCGCTGAGCTGGACAGACGCAGGCGAACACGTGAGGCGGCAGGCTTGGGTTCGGGTCGATGCGCCAGGGCGGAGCTCACGGTTGGGCCTCAGAGGTCTCGGGAGAGAGCTGAAAATCGTCGAGCCAGAGTCTACCGCGAATGGGGCTGCCGGCGGGAATGCGCTCGATGTTTAAGACCAGGAGGCTGGTTGAAGCGGGCGTCGTGAAACGAGCATGGACAGCCTTCCAGAAGTCGGCGCCGTTGAGAGGGTCGCTGGTGTAGACCGGCTGACCGGTGTAGAGGTCGCGCAAAACAATCTGGGGTCCGCCAGCGCCTTGAAATTCCGACGACTTGAAGTAGACGGTGAATTCGTAGTTGGTTGCGCTGCGGACGGGAATCCACTGCTTGATGCCGGCGTCGGAAATGCCGGGACCTTCGAAAGTAATGGAGAGGGATCGTTGGCCTTCGCGGAAATCGCTGGGATCAAGGAGCAGACGGACGCCGGGCTGAGTCTGGTAAGCCCAGTCGAAGCCACCGTTGAGGATGTCGAGGCTGAAATCGCCATTGACGATCAAGTTGTCCGGGGTGGGCAGGTAGGCCGACAGGTTCAGGACGCTGGCGGCCTGGTCCCAGGCGGCCGCCGCAGCATCGGGACGACGTTCCCGAATCAGGTAGCGAATGAAGTCCAAGAGATAGCTGGTCTCGAATTTCTGACGGAGCTGGATGAGTTGATTCCAGGCTTTGATGGAGCTTTCGGTTTCCGTCTTGGACTGGAGCAGGGACAAGAAGGCGATGAGGGAGTCGGTGCGGTGGGGGACTACGTCGCGCAGGAGTGCGTCGGCGTCGGGACGGACGCGCCAGCACGTATTGAGGGCGAGGCGGGGGAGGAAAGGATCGTTTTCGATGACCACGCGGAATTCGCGAAGAGCGCGGTCGGTGTCGCCGGCGACGAGGAAGAAATTGGCGGCTTCCCAGGCGACGTCGGGAGCGGTGGGTTCGGCTTGCACAGCGCGTTCGAGGGCAACTCGTTGACCGTCGGGATTGCCGGCGACCTGATAGGCGGCCGCGAGGTCAAACCAATAGCGGGCCTGGTGCGGATTGAGGCGGGTGGCGGCCTGATAACTTTCGAGGGCGGATTGAGGGTTGCCGGCGACAAAGGAGAAATAGCGGCCGAGGTGGTGTTGGAATTCCGCGTTTCCGGGAGACAGGAACACGGCCCGCTGGAGGCTCGGCAAATCGGAACGAAATCCGAAATAGCTGGCGGCAAACTCCTTGGTGGCCAACAACAAGTAGACGACGGTCAGGAGCGCTGCTCCGGCGAGCAGCCGACGTTGGCGGCCAGAAAGAGAAATGTCCATCGTGAGCGGACCCTGAGCCCAGGTGAATCCAGTCGATTAGGCGCCGGAGGCTGCCCGCGGTTGCTCCGGTTGTTCGGTGGACGTAGCGGGCGGTTCGGGTGGATCTTCCTGATAGTAGTGACTGTACTTACCCTGGTACTCGTAATAGTAGTAGTAGTCGGGCGAAGTCAGGTCCACGGCATTGAGTAGGACGCCGGTGACATGAGCGTTGACCTGCATCAGAATGTCGCGCGCGCGGCGCAGTGCCTGTTTGGTGGTCTGACCGGAACGGATCACGAGGATGATGGCGTCGACGCGGGGTGACAGGACGACGGCGTCGGTTACCGATAGAGTGGGCGGAGTATCAATCACGACGTGATCGAATTGTTCGCGCAACTCATTCAGGACGTCCCGCATGTTTGCGGAAGCGAGCAACTCGGCGGGGTTGGGTGGAGGCGAACCCGCAGGCAGGATGAAGAGATTGGGGAGAACGGGAGAGACAGCAATCGCCTGTTCGAGGGTGGCGTTTCCGGTGAGCACGTTGCTCAGACCGCTGCGGGGGCCCATACCGAGCGTCTTGTGAACGCTGGGGCGGCGCAGGTCGGCATCCACCAGGAGCACGCGCACGCCTTTCTGGGCGAGCACGATAGCGGAGTTGATGGCAGTGGTCGTTTTCCCTTCCTGGGGACGCGCGCTGGTGACCATGATGACCTTGGGCGGCGCTCCCAGACTGGAGAGCAACAGGGAAGTGCGCAGAGCGCGGTAAGACTCCGCCATTTGTGACTGGGGGCGGACTTGCGTGACCAGTTCGAATACTTCACGAGAAGAAGTCAAGGAGAGGCGCTTCGATCCGTTTCCGGTGTTGGTGGACTTGGAACCGAGCGGAATCATACCGAGCGACGGTAGTCCTGAGATAATCTGCGCCTGCTCGGTGGTCCGAACGGTGTTGTCCATGCCCTCCAACAAAAAGGCAAGGCCAATGCCGGAGGTGATGCCAAGAACGAAGGCAAAGGCGAGGTTGCGCGGAATGTTGGGCTCGACGGGAGCGGCGGGAGGGCGGGCCGGATCCATAATGCGGAAGCTGTTGGATCGGAGGCCAGCGGTGACGCCGGCTTCTTTGAGTTTCTCGAGGAGGCCTTCGTAGAGCTGACGGTTGGAATCGACGTCACGCTTGAGCAGGGTGTAGTCGATGGCATTCTCATTGAGCCGATTGGCTTCCTGCTTTTGTTTGTCGAGAGCCTGGCGCAACATACCTTCGCGCTGCAAAGCGGTCTGGTACTCGCCGCGCAGACGATCGACGGCCTTGCGTGTTTCCCCCTGGATCTGGTGTTCGATTTCCTTGCTCTGGTTATTGAGCTGGGCGACTTTCGGGTAGGCCGGACCGAACTGGGTGCTCAGGTCCGCGATCTGAATCTTGAGGTCGGCTTGTTGCTGGTGCAATTTGTCCAGAAGGGGCGAGGTGCCGGTTCCCGCCAGGGTAGCCGCCGGACCGGAAGCGAGGGCCGATGCAACCGTGTCGGGGTCGCCGTTCTGGGTCATGCTGTAAATCGCTTCTTTTTGCATGCGGTCGGATTCAGCGGCGGTCAGTTCTTTATTGAGTTCGTCAAGCTTCTGGGTGATGATGTTTTGCTTCTCATCGATCCCAAAGATCTCGTGTTCTTTCTGGTAGCGCACGAGTTTTTCCTGCGAAGTCTCCACTTTCATTTGCAAGTCGACGAGCTGTTTGGACAGCCAATCGGAGGCTTGCATGGTGGATTCGAACTTGGTCTTGAAGTTCTGCTCGACGTAAGTGGCGGCGAGCGTGTTCACGACCGTGGCCGCGAGCGTGGGATCGGTGCTGCGGTAGTGAATCTCCATGATGCGGGTGTTCGGGATGAGCGAGACTTTGAGGTTTGCCTTGAACCCGCCCAGCAAAGCGGTGGTGCGCTTGGAGTCGTTCTGCAGAGGGTCCGCGACCAGGTTGGGCTGCTTGGAGGCCGAGGGGCTGCCATACTCGGGGCGTTTGTCGAGATTGAGCTGGCGGATGACCTGCAAGGCGATCAAATCGCTTTGCAGAATGCGTACTTCGGTGTCCAGGTCGGTGGGGTCATAGTAGTCCATGACCGGGACAGAATCCTTGAAGGTGGTGAGGTTGGAATCGGCTTTGTTGACGACGATGCGGCCGAAAGCGTCGTAGACGGGGGTCTGGCGGAGGCTGGCGATCGCAACCGCGGCGAAGATGCCTACCGCGCAGGCGAGGATGATCCACTTGCGCTTGAGGAGGACGCGGAGATACTCGCGCAGGGTGGAATCCTGCGAGGGCAGCACCTTGTAGAGTCCTGGCCCAATCGTCTTGATGATTTCAGTGGGCTCGGCAGGCTGCAAGTCACGATACCCATTGTTATGTGGAACCAGGGGCCCCAATGCCATTGCTACTCCTTAAAATTCACGACACAGTCCACGACCGAAACCATGCCGCGGGCTGCTCCCGCCGAGTCCGTTTCCGCCCACGGGCAGACGGCGGCGACATGTATGGAAAGTCGCATGATTCTAGCATTACTGGAAAGAGTCTGAGGGCAATAATTGCGATGCCATCGGACTGGGGGAGACTCTCAGGTAGAGACGCGGCTTGCCGCGTCTCATCCGCGAAAGGAGACGGGGCAAGCCTCGTCGCTGCCCGAGATTGCTATACTAACCAGCACTGGAATTTTGCTCGGACAAGTAGGCCCCGGGAAATGGACGAAAATGGTGAATTGGTCGCAGGAATCGGTGCTGGTGACGGGCGGCACAGGATCGTTTGGAAAAAAGTTCGCAGAGGTGATGCTGCGGGACTACCAGCCTCGCCGCCTGGTGATCTTCAGCCGCGACGAGCTGAAGCAGCATGAGATGAGAGAGGCCGGGTTTCAACATCCGAGCATGCGCTATTTCATCGGCGACGTGCGGGATGTGGACCGGCTGAAGCGGGCGATGGCGGGAATCACAATCGTGATCCACGCGGCGGCACTGAAACAAGTGCCGGCATGCGAATACAACCCATTTGAAGCGATTCAGACCAACATCATGGGCGGACGGAACGTGATTGACGCAGCCATCGATACGGGGGTCCGGCAGATCCTGGGCCTGAGTACGGACAAGGCCGTGAATCCGATCAATCTGTACGGAGCGACCAAGCTGTGTGCGGAGAAGATGTTCGTGCAGGCGAACGCCTACGCTGGGACGAAGAACACGCGCTTCAGTTGCGCACGTTACGGGAACGTGGTGGGCAGCCGGGGAAGTGTGATCCCGATTTTTATCGAGCAGCGCAAACGGGGCAAGATCACAATCACGGATGCGCGGATGACGCGTTTCTGGCTGACGCTGGAGCATGGCGTGAAGTTCGTGATCAGCTGCCTGGAACAAATGCACGGCGGCGAGATTTTCGTCCCGAAGATTCCGAGCATGCGTTTGGTGGATTTGGCGGAAACGATTGCGCCGGGCTGCGAAGTGGAGTATGTCGGGATTCGTCCGGGCGAGAAACTGCACGAAGTACTGGTATCGGAAGACGAGTCGCGGAACACGCTGGAGTCCGAAGAAATGTTTATCATTCAGCCGTCGCATCCCTGGTGGAAGTCGGACAACTGGCCGCAGGGAACGAAATTACCGGAAGGGTTTCGTTATTCCAGCGATACCAATGACCGATGGCTGACGCGGCGCGAACTGGAAGAACTGGTCGCGCCGGATGTGCGAGCTGCCGAAGCGCAGCCGACCTCGGCGTGAGAGTGGCCGATGCATTATGAAGCACACCTCCAGCGCCAAAGCGCGGACACATATTCGCCGGCGTAACGGCACGAGTAAACTCGTGCCCTCCCGTTTTGAATCATGAGCGCGACTTCCAATACCGCGCAGACGTTAGCCATCCACGGCGGCACTCCCGTGCGCGGGACTCTGCTTCCTTACGGGCGGCAAAGCCTGGACGACGAAGACATTCAGTCTGTGGTTGAAGTGCTGAAGTCGGACTGGCTGACGACCGGGCCGAAGGTGGGTGAGTTCGAAGAACGCTTTGCGGAGTGGGTGGGAGCGAAGCATGCTGTCAGCTTTAGTTCGGGGACGGCGGCGTTGCATGCAGCAGCTTTTGCCGCGGGCCTGCAATCGGGCGATGAGGCCGTCACTACGCCGATGACGTTCTGCGCGACCGCGAATTGCGTTCTCTACCAGGGCGCGACTCCCGTATTCGCGGATGTCAGTGCGGACACGCTGAATCTCGATCCGCAGGAAGCTGCCAAGAAAATCTCTGCGCGAACGAAAGCCATCATCGCAGTGGACTATGCGGGACACCCTGCGGATCTGACGGCGTTGCGCGAATTGGCGGCGAAGCATGGATTGGTGCTGATCGAGGATGCGTGCCATGCGCTGGGCGCTGAATATTTAGGGCAGCGCGTGGGCGGCATCGCCGACATGACGGTGTTCAGCTTTCATCCGGTGAAGCACCTGGCCACCGGGGAAGGCGGCATGGTCACCACCAACGACGCGAAACTGGCGGAGACGCTGCGGCGTTTCCGGAATCACGGGATCAACAGCGAGGCGCGGCAGCGGCAAGAGAGCGGCCAGTGGTTCTATGAAATGGTCCTGCTTGGTTTCAACTACCGGCTGACGGATATCGCGTGCGCGCTCGGAATTTCGCAACTTGAAAAACTGGAGGCGAATCTGGCGCGGCGGCGCGCGATCGCGGCCCGGTACACGCGGGCATTTTGCGATCTGCCGGGAATCATGGTTCCGGCGGTGCGGGACGGTGCTAATCCGGCGTGGCATCTGTATCCGATCCGGCTGAAGTTGGAAGCGCTGTCGGCAGGGCGGACAGAAATTTTCCGCGCTTTGCGCGCGGAGAATCTCGGCGTCAACGTGCATTACATTCCGGTGCATCAGCACCCGTACTATCGCGAGCGCTTCGGCTATAAGGGCGGCGAGTATCCGGTTGCCGAGGATGCTTACGAGCGGTTGATCAGCCTGCCGATGTTCCATGCAATGACGGACCAGGATGCGGAAGATGTGGTGGCGGCGGTGGGGAAAGTCTGCGACGCTCACGCCCAGTGAGAATTTCTCTGTGGGAGATTCAGAATGTCGGATAAGACAGCATTCCTGCGAGGTTCCAAAATTTATCTGCGGCCTTTGGAGCGCGCGGATTTGAACGAGGCTTACCTCGGTTGGCTGAATGATGCCGAGGCCACGCGCTATCTGGAGACCGGTACATTTCCCACTACGACGCAGGACCTCGAGAAGTTTTATCAGGGAGTAACGGGATCGACGACCGAAGTAATTTTCGCAATTGCCGACAAGAAGTCGCACCAGCACATCGGCAACGTGAAGCTGGGACCGATCAACTGGGTGCACCGGCGGGCGATGCTGGGAATCATGATTGGCGCAAAGGGATTCTGGGGCAAGGGAGTGGGAGAAGAGGCGACCCGCCTGATGGTGGAGTATGGATTCTTCCAGCTCAACCTGCACCGCATCGGGCTGGGAGTTTTTGAAGAACACGAGTCCGCGATCCGCTGCTACCAGAGAGTTGGTTTTAAGGTAGAAGGCTGTTTGCGCGAGCAGATGTTCCAGGCTGGGGAATACAAGAATCATCTCTGGATGGGCGTGCTGCGATCGGAGTACAAGCCGCCTAGAGCGGGCAAGAAGAAATGAAGGGGCTGGTTGTAGGCTGCGGTTCCATCGGCAAGCGCCATCTGCAGAACCTGAAAAGTCTCGGCGTCAGCGATCTGGGTGTGGTGGAGAGCGATGCCGAGCGCCGCGAATGCACGGCCAGGGAACTGGGCGTCGCTACATTCTCCGCTCTCGGAGATGGACTCCGCTGGTCTCCCGATTTTGCGGTGATCGCGACTCCGACTCACCTTCATATCGAGCAAGCCCTGGAGGTCGCATCCCACGGCTCCGCGCTCTTCGTCGAGAAGCCGCTTTCGCACGTCTGCGCGGGAATATCCGATCTGGCGCGTGCGGTTAAGCGACATGGCTTAGTTTCCATGGTGGGTTGCAACATGCGATTTCATCCCGGCCCGCGCAAAGTCAAAGAGCTTATCGAAGAGGGACGTTTGGGCAAGATATTGACGGCGCGCATTCATGTTGGTTCGTATCTGCCGGCGTGGCGTCCGGGAAACGACTACCGCACGAACTATGCGGCGCGTGCGGAAACGGGCGGTGGATGCATCCTGGATTGCATTCACGAGATTGACCTCGCGCGCTGGTATCTGGGGGAAGTCGTCGATGTGTTCTGTAGGGCAGGCCATTTGAGTTCACTCGAAATCGCAACCGAAGATGTGGCCGTGCTGGTCTCGCGACATTCGTCCGGTGCGCTTTCGGAAGTTCATCTCGATTACGTGCAGCGTACTTACGAGCGGGGATGCCAGATCGCCGGCGCAGACGGATCGCTGTTCTGGGACTTCCGGGAAAAGCAGGTGCGCTGGTACGACGCGGCGTCCGACAACTGGACCACCTATGAACAGTCAGCGGGATGGCAACTTAATCAGATGTACATCGACGAGATGCGACATTTCCTGGACTGCGTGGGCGAACGGAAGGAAACGATATTGCCGGTCGCGGAGGCGGTGCGAGTGATGGATCTGGTGTTCGCGGCGAAGCAGTCGGCGAGCGAGGGACGAGTCATCGCACTGCCTCGGGTTGGGGCCGCGTGATCGTCGCGATTGTCCAAGCGCGCATGGGCTCGCGCCGTCTTCCGGGAAAGACGTTGGCCGATTTGCTGGGGCGGCCGATGTTGGCGCGGGTGGTGGATCGAGTCCGCCAGGCGCGCACCGTCGACCGCGTCGTGGTGGCAACCAGCAACGGGGCGGCCGACGATAAGATTGCGGAGTTTTGCTGGTCCGAGAAAATATTGTGTTTTCGGGGCAGCGAGGACGATGTTCTGGATCGCTTTTACGGGGCTGCCACGGAGCACGATGCGGACGTGGTGGTGCGGATCACGGCCGATTGTCCGCTGATCGACCCCGGCGTGATGGAGCGCGTGATCGAACGCTTTCGCCGTGGAGATTGCGACTACGCCACGAACGCGCTACGGTACACATATCCGGATGGCTTGGACACGGAAGTGTTTTCGATGGCTGCGCTGGAGCAGGCCTGGCGCGAGGCGAGAAAGCAGTCGGAGCGCGAGCACGTCACGCCGTATCTGCGTTCGGGAAAATTTCGGGTGGTGAATGTCGAGAGCGACGTTCCGCTTGAGAAGAGGCAGCGCTGGACGGTGGATCATCCCGCAGATCTGGAGTTTGTGCGAGGTGTTTATTCCGCGTTCGGCGGCAAAACGGATTTCACGTATCAGGACGTGATGCAGCTTTTGAAAGAGAGGCCGCAGTTGGCAGCAACCCAGACGGAGACGATCACCAACGAAGGGTATTACAGCAGCCTGTATCAGCAGGCCAGAGCCGGGGCCGCTCCCAAGCTGCGGCTGGCGAAGTCGCAGCAGTGGCTGGAGCGTTCGAAAAAAGTAATTCCCGGCTGCGCGCAGACTTTCAGTAAGGGCTACACGCAATACGTGCAGGGCGTCGCGCCGATCTTCCTCGAACGGGGCGAGGGGTGCCGCGTTTGGGATGTGGACGGCAATCCGTACGTTGACTACGTGCAGGGACTGCTCCCCAACATTCTGGGATATGCCCACGAAGAAGTGAACCGGGCGGCAGCGGAGCAACTTGCGCGAGGGCACAGTTTTTCGTTGGCACATCCGTTGGAAGTGGAACTGGCCGAGCGACTGACTCGCCTGATCCCGTGCGCGGAGATGGTGCGCTTCGGCAAGAACGGTTCCGACGCCACGTCGGGCGCAGTGCGCGCGGCCCGGGCGTTTACGAAGCGCGAGCGGGTGGCTTGCTGCGGATATCACGGATGGCAGGACTGGTATATCGGATCGACCACGCGCAATGCCGGCGTGCCGAGAGCGGTGCGCGAATTGACGCATCCGTTCGGATACAACGACCTCGCAAGCCTCGACAAAGTTCTAACCGCGCATCCAGGTGAGTTTGCCGCGGTCATCATGGAACCGTTCAATTTTGTGGATCCGGCGCCGGGATTCCTCGAGGGCGTGAAAGATCTGGCGCGGAAGCACGGCGCGATTCTGATCTTCGACGAGATCTGCAGCGGTTTTCATTTTGGATTGGGCGGAGCGCAAAAAATCCTCGGTGTCACGCCCGATCTGGCGTGCTTCGGAAAGGCGATGGGAAATGGGTTTCCGATTGCCTGCGTGGTGGGCCGTGCCGACATCATGCAGGTGTTCGAGGAGATTTTTTACAGTTTCACTTTTGCCGGGGAAGTCGCCTCCATGGCGGCGGCCATGAAGGTGCTCGACATCCTGGAGGAAACGGATGCGCTGGCGCGGATCGAGGCGAACGGACGGACGTTAGCGGATGGTCTTAAGTGTCTGGCGAAAGAAGCGGGCCTCGCCGGGCGGATTGATGTAGTGGGACGGCCTCAGTGGTCGCTGCTCAAGTTCCGCAACGCCGATGGTACCGACAGCGTTGTTCTGAAGAACCTTTTCCAGCAGGAGGCAGTCAAACGAGGAATCCTGTTGTTGGCAACCCACAATGTGACGGCAGCGCATGACGCAACTGCGATTGAAGCAACGCTTCAGGCCTATGCGGAAGTTGTGAAGACTCTCGCGGGCTGGTTGAGCGAGTCCGATCCGGCGTGCTTTCTGGAAGGCGCGATGGCGCAGCCGGTGTTCAAGGTTCGTTAGCGTGAAACCTACTGGCGGCTCTAGATTTCGTTCACGTTGGTTCCGTGTGTTCGCTGGCCGGGAGCAGGGTCTGGGCGAATTGGCGGGCGCGTTCCTCCAACACACGGCGGGCGGTGGAGGCATCGTAAAATTTTTCTCCTCGAAAGCCTGGAACGGTCTGCCCTCCAAATCCGCGTTTGAAGAAAGAGATTTTCATTTCCTTATCGGAAACCGGCGCGTGCGGTTGCGGCGCAAAGAACTGCAAGCCGATTTCGTAGCGGCGAATTCCATTGGCCTTTAACCACTGGATGGTCTGCCATTGCAAAAGATGGCCGATGGGAAGGTGGTTGAATTCGGGATCCTCGCAGCCGGAGCTATAGTAGGCGCCGCTCTTGTAAACGTTGATCAGAGCGAAGCCGACTGGCTTCTCATCCAACGTGGCACAACTCAGAATGGCCAGCCCCCTTTGGATCCATTCGAACATCATGCGGAAGGTGCTCAGAGGGCGGGTCACTCGTCCGGCGGCTTTGGCATGGAGCAGGCGATACGCCTCAAAGCGCTCTTCGGTGATGTTGCTGTGGTCAAAGACTTGTGCGCCCATCAATTTCGCTGCGCGCCCGACGTCGGCGCGATGTCCTTTGCGCATGGCCCGCAACAAACTGGTTTCGTCTTCGGCAAGATCGAGCAGTTGGGTTGGCAAGGACACGTCATGGTATCCGTGTCGCAGAAACGGATTTAAAGGCGGGTAACCGGAGTTCCGCGGGGCGCTCGCGGGTGGAGACGTGCGCCATGACACCCGCTGGACGGAATGTTCCTTTGCTAGTCGGTCCACCTGTTGAAACACACAACGGAGGACCTGTAAACGCTGCTTTTCTCCCAGTTCATTGGCCAGGGCGGGCGCGGGCAGGGAATCGCCTCCAAAGGAAAACTGAGCGGCAACTCCCTTTCCGGCGTCGCCCGATTCTTGCATCAGAGGACAGATCGCCAAGGGCTTGCCTTGCGACAAACACAGGAACGACAGCAGCACCGGTTTTGATTCCGGGCGGTAGTGCAGCGTGTAGTTGTGCCAGTCGAAAGTGTGCCAGAACCAGGCCTCATCGCTGGTGGCGCAGAACTCATCCCAAAGCGCGCGATTCGTCTCGTTAAGTGGAACGAATTCGAATTGCTCGGAGACTTCAGAATCTCGAAATGGAGCCGATTGCACGATGAGGAGAGTATAGATTCATTGGCCCCGTGCGTCCTATGCTTCCGGAGTGACTGCTACAATCTCGGGCAGAGAACCCCACCATCCGCATGAGATTCTTACTATTGCACCGCGAGGACCCTCCTCTTGCAGGCCCGTGGGTTGGCCAGCGTTGGGATGCGGCTTTCGATCTGGCTCGGAGCGGGTGGGCGGCGTGCGAACGTTGGAGCGGAGCGCTGGGATGTCCAGTAAAGCCGATCGAGGGAATCAAGGATGGTTTTGCCGAGATTCGCCAGGTGCGGGACTTACTGCGACTGGGACTCGGACGGCTAGTGGATCGCGAGGGGCTGGACTGGTGGGAGCTAACGGGCATCCTGGTCCACCAGCAGATGGAGGCTCTGGTCTTACTGCGCAAATTGGCGAATAGCCTGCCGGCTGACGCCGAGGCATGGGTTACACGCGGTGGTTTCGAAGCAGATGCGCTGCGGCTGTTGCTGGGGGCGCGGGTACATGTGATTTCTTCGCCGGGCGTGCAGTCGCGCACTGGTCCGAGGCATTACCTGAACCGTTTGCGGCAGCTCCCGGCAGCACACGTGCTGCAGATCCTGGGGGACAAATACGATGCCGGATACCGGGTGCGGCGGTATTTTCATGCGTGGCCGCGGCCCAGCCAGAAGCCGGTAGTGCTGGTGCCGTCGTCGTACATCAACATGTCCCTTACGGGGGCGGCATACGCGCGGGTGCTGCCCGAGACGGAATTTCTGCTGATGTCCACGCGGTCGAGCGGACGGCTGAAAGAAACTCCTGCCCATGTAAGACAGGCGTGGCTGGCATCGTATGCGGGCGACTCCGGCGCGGACGAACTGCGCGACATCCTGCAGCGCTGGGCGGGGTTGAAGAAGGAAATCGACCTGGTGCCGGAACTGGCGGCGGTGGCGCGGCTGGGGCTGATGGATGATTTTCCGCAGTGGTTTGCAAAGGGATTGGCGATCCGCAACGCGTGGTTGAATGTATTGAAGGTGGAGCCGGTGTCAGCCGTGCTGTGCTGTGATGACAGCAATCCGCACACGCACATTCCGTTGCTGCTCGCCGAGCAGCGCGGTTTGCCGACTGTCGCCTGCCATCATGGCGCGCTCGACGGACGACATCTGATGAAGAAAAATCATGCCCAGGTGATTCTGGCCAAGGGAAAAATGGAAGAGGACTACCTGGTTCATACTTGTGGAGTGGACCCGTCCAGTGTGGAAATTGGCGCGCCGAGTGCGCCGGAGCCGGTGGAAGACTGCGGGGCGGAAGAAGGCGATTGGATTGTGTTTTTTTCGGAGCCGTATGAAATGACCGCGGGACGAACGGAAGAAATCTATCGCGATGTGATCCCTGGACTTGCCGATCTCGCCATGCGAACAGGGAAGACGCTGGTGGTGAAGTTGCATCCGTCGGAGAATCTGCGCGATCGACAGAGCCTGGCGGAAAAGGCGCTCACGCAGAAACAGAGTGGAGCGATCCAGTGGCTTACCGGGCGGTTTGGTCCTGAGTTATTCAGGCGGACTTGGTTCGGGTTAACGGTGCAGTCGTCGGTCGCCGTGGAGTGCATGGTTCAGGGCGTGCCGTGTTTCGTGTGTGACTGGCTGGATTTGTGGCCTTACGGATATGTCGCCCAGTACAGAAAGTTTCGGGTCGCGATGGGACTACGCTCCCCGACCGATATTGCGAAGGTGCCGGAGATGCTGGCGGAGCGTCAGCCGAGCGGAACGATCGCCGAACAATGCTGGAAGGCGATTGCGCCGGAAAGGCTTCAAGAAATATTGGCAGGGCGGAAAACGGCCAGCACCGCTTCGCCTGGGATGCGGCGATCGCAATGAGTCCGGGCACACTTCTGATTCGAGCGGACGCCAGTGTCGCAACTGGCAGCGGACACCTGATGCGATGCCTGGCGCTTGGGCAGGCATGGCAGGACGCCGGAGGAACGGCGGTTGCATTGATCGCAGAGGCGGCGCCGGCGATTGAGGATCGGCTGCATCGAGAGGCGATCGAGGTGGCGCGGTTCGATGCGAGTCCGGGAAGCGAAGACGATGCCAGGCGAACTGCGAATTTCGCGCTCGATCGACAGGTGTCGTGGGTAGTGCTGGATGGGTACCGGTTCGATGCCGACTATCAGGCGTCGCTGAAGTCTCGCGGCCTGCGCGTTTTGTTGATCGACGACGATGTTCATGCCGAAAAATATCTGGCCGATCTGTTGTTGAATCAAAATGCTCATGCGGTCGAGAGCCTGTATCACAGCCGAGCGCCGTATACGCGGTTGCTGCTCGGACCGCGGTATGCGATGTTGCGGCGGGAGTTTCATGCGCTGCGCAACTGGCACAGGGAGATTCCTGAGTTTGCTCGCCGAGTCCTGATTACCATGGGCGGGAGCGATCCTGATAATTTCACGTTGCAGGTGTTGCAGGCGTTGCCATTGGTCGAGGCCGAATCGTTGGAGATTGTGGTGGTGATTGGCGGCAGCAATCCCCATCGAGCGATTCTTGAAAAGGCGGCAGCTGGATTGCATGCGCGATACGCGTTACGGCTGGTGGAGAATGCGTTGAACATGCCGGAACTGATGACGTGGGCAGACGTAGCTGTGTCGGCCGCAGGGACAACCAGTTGGGAGATGTGTCTGCTCGGGCTGCCGTTTCTGGTGGTGGATCTGGCGAGGAATCAGGTTCCGGTCGCGGAACGATTGCACGAGCTTGGAGTCGCCTGGCATGTCGCCAGTAGCCGGGATTGTTCGTCCGTGAAAATTGCCAGCGACCTGACACGACTGCTGGCGTCAGGCGAAGCGCGCAGTCGGATGAGCCGGGCTGGGGAAAAATTGGTGGATGGGCGAGGAGCATCGCGAGTGTGCGCCGCCATGTTGAAGGGCGTGGTAGCGGTGAGGCGGGCGAAAGAATCGGATTGTCGGTTACTCTGGGAGTGGGCGAACGATGCGGAGGTACGGGCGTCGGCATTTTCGCAGGCGGCGATTGGATGGGAAGAGCATAGTGCCTGGTTTCGGGCATGGACGGCAGACGAAGGCTGCTTGATTCTGATCGGCGAATTGGCGGATGGACGAGCCATCGGCCAGGTGCGGATCGATCGGCTGTCCAATGGCGAAGCCGAAATCGATGTCAGCGTGGCACGCGATTTCCGAGGCGCGGGATATGGTAGTTTGCTTCTGGAGGCGGCGCTGCAAGAGGCCTTTGCTGCGGGACGTATTAAGAAGGTACATGCTTTGATCCGGCCGGAGAATCTTGCTTCCGTGCGCGCCTTCGAAGGGGCGGGATTTCTTAAGCTGGGAGAAGAACAGGTGAGAGGCAATGCGGCGCTGCACTACTGCCGCGAGCAACCGACGAAGCAGCAGCAACAGCAATAACTGATGATGTCGCGAGGAACTATCGACCATGACTAGCCGTGCCACGCAGGCCGATCTTCTGGAGCAGAGAATTTCCGAGAACCGGCAGGCACAGGAAGTCGATCTGGTGACGTGGATTTTCGACCGTGCCCGGATCAATTCGTCCGATCAGATTCTGGAGTTGTGCTCGGGAACGGGCGGGCAGACCCTGCGGATGTTGAGTTCCCTGGGTGAGGGCGGCGGGCTGGTGGCGCTGGACACGTCGGCAGCGGCTTTGGAAACGGTGATGGCGCGGGCGGGCGATGCGTCCGGCAAACTGACCACCGTGCAGGCTAGCCTTGACGAGTTGTCGCCTGCACTGGATCGCAACGGGATCAAACGTCCGGGCTTTGATCTGATATTTTGCGCGTACGGTCTCTACTACAGTTCGGATTCGCGAAAAACTTTGGATGAGGCATTCACGTGGCTGAAGCCTCACGGACGAATTGCAGTGGTCGGGCCGTATGGACCGAACAATCGGCAACTTTTTGACATGGTAGAGGCGAGCGGGGTCACGCTGGGAGAGGCCGTCCTCTTTTCCAGCCAGCGGTTCATGCTGGAGACTGTGATTCCGTGGGCCACGCTGCGGTTTGAAACGGTGCGGGTGAGTACGATGGTCAATCCGGTTCGCTGGGCGTCCGCGGAAAGAGTTTTGAATTATTGGCAGAACACGACTTTCTTTGACGCGGCGCGAAAGCCTGCGTTCGAAGCTTTGCTGGAGCGGCACTTTGCGAAGCAGGGACAGTTTGTGAACGAGAAATGGGTAATGATGGTGGAGATGCAAGATGCACGATCGTGAATCCGTTCTGGTAGTGGCGGCTCATCCGGACGATGAAGTGCTGGGTTGCGGTGGAACCATGGCGCGGCTCGCGAATGAGGGCCATGACGTCCGCATCGCAATCTTGGCCGAGGGAATGACTTCCCGTTATCAGCAACGGGAGCAGGCGAACCAGAACGAGCTGAAGAATCTGCACAGCAACGCCCAGCAAGCTGCCGACAGAGTGCGCGCCAAGGAACTGGTGCTTTGTAAACTTCCCGACAATCGGTTGGATACGGTCCCTCTGCTGGAAGTGGTGAAGTTGGTGGAAGGGCTGATTAAGAAATTCAATCCGGCGGTGATTTACACGCATCATCCGGGAGACCTGAATGTGGATCACGGAGTTGTGCACCGCGCAGTTCTGACGGCGACGCGGCCGGTCCCGGGGCAGCGCGTGCGCGAGGTCTACGCTTTCGAGGTTCCCTCTTCAACGGAGTGGGCATTCCAGCGGTTGGAGCCATCATTCCGGCCGAACGTGTTTGTGGATATTGGCGCGACGCTCGAAACCAAGGTTGACGCGCTGGCATGTTATGACACGGAGACCAGAAAATTCCCCCATCCGCGTTCTCCCGAAGCGGTGCGCGCCGTGGCCATGCGCTGGGGCAGCGTGGCGGGATTTCAAGCGGCGGAAGCGTTCGAGTTGATTCGTTCGCTGAGGTCCGCGAGCCGTACTTGATGACTGCACACATCGAAATTGGCGGGCGCCGCATCGGGGCGGGAGAACCCGTCTATTGCATCGCCGAGGTTTCCGCAAATCATCGGCAGGATTTCGAGACCGCGGTTCGTATTGTGCAGGCTGCGAAAGATGCGGGCGCCGACGCCGTCAAGCTTCAGACTTATACTGCGGATACGATCACGATTCAGAGCGATCAGAAATATTTCCAGGTGGGCGGCGGCACACTTTGGGATGGGCGCAGTTTGTACGATTTGTATCAGGAGGCGTTTACACCCTGGGAATGGCAGCCGAAGTTAAAGAAGCTGGCGGACGATCTGGGCATGCATTGTTTTTCGAGTGCGTTCGATGCGAGCGCGGTAGATTTTCTGGAGACGATGAACGTTCCGGCGCACAAGGTGGCGTCGTTTGAACTGGTGGATTTGCCGCTGATTCAGAAGATGGCGGCCACGGGCAAGCCACTGATCATGTCCACGGGAATGGCGACGATCGCGGAGATTGAAGAGGCCGTCAGCGCCGCTCGCAGTGCCGGGGCGAAACAAATTGCGTTGCTGAAGTGCACGAGCGCGTATCCGGCGCCGGCGGAGGAGATGAACCTGCGGACGATCGCGGAAATCGCGCGACGGTTCCACGTGCCGGTGGGCTTGTCCGATCACACGATGGGCGTTGCGGTGCCGGTAGCAGCGGTGAGTTTGGGGGCGTGCATCGTCGAGAAGCATCTGACGCTGTCGCGGGCGGCGGGCGGTCCGGACAGTGCGTTTTCACTGGAACCAGCGGAATTCAAAACGATGGTGGATGCGGTGCGGACGGCGGAAAGGGCGCTGGGGAGCGTCCATTTTGGCGTGAGTGAGCGCGAAGCGAGCAGCCGCGTGTTTCGCCGGTCGCTGTTTGTAGTTCGCGATGTAAAAGTCGGAGAGAAGTTCACGGCGGAAAATGTTCGGTCGATTCGGCCCGGCCACGGATTGCATACGCGGCATCTGGCGGAGGTGGTGGGCAAGACGGCGGCGCTCGACATTGCGAAGGGCACTCCGCTGAGTTGGGACCTGGTGAACAGGAAGTGATTGCGGTCAGTTTACTTCTGCGGCGTGCTGTATATCCGGCTATGTCCCGTGCGCGGATATTTTCCCGCAGGATCGGGGCCGGGGAAGTTTGTGTTGTCACTTATCACGGAATATTGCCGAAGGGGCGGGCGGCGGACGCGTCTCCGGTCGAGAGTGCGCTGCTTTCCTCGGAGCAATTCCGTCGACAAATACGATTTCTGAAATCGCGCTACAGTCTGATTTCCCCGGAACTGTTTCATGACTGGCTGAAGGGTGCATCCGTCCCGCCGCGCGCTGTGTTGCTGACATGTGACGATGGGTTGCTGAATGTCATGACCGATATGGTTCCCATTCTGCTGGAGGAAGATGCGCGCTGCCTTTTTTTTGTCACCGGCGGATCGCTCGAAGATACTACGGAGTGCCTGTGGTACGGCGAACTGCATCGCATGCTGAACGACGCGCCCGGAGGTGCGTTGGTGGCGGTCGGAGGTACGTCCGCGCGCAAGGATTCATGGGCGGCAAAGGGTATGACTGGTATTTGGTGGAGCCTGGTCCAGGAATATTCGGCGCTGAACTCAGGTGATCGCAAGGAAACTCTGCGCTTGTTGCGGACGGAGTGGCGGCTTCCGGACGGTTGGCGATGGTGTGAAGATGAGCAGGCAACTCGCCGCTGCCGTTTTCTGAACCGTGGGGAACTGCTTCAACTGGTGAGCCAGGGGATGACGGTGGGGGCGCACAGCCTGAGTCATCCGTTGTTGACGAAGATGGCGGCGGAATTGGCGGAGAAGGAAATCCGGGAGTGCAAGACGCGGCTGGAGTCGTGCTTGCAACGGGAGGTCTGGGCGTTTGCGTATCCGTTTGGACATGAGGGTTCGGCCGGTGGGCGGGAAATGACGATGGCGGAGAGGGCAGGATACGCCTGTGCTTTTTTGAATTGCGGTGGAGGACTATTGCGGCGGACGAGTCCACGATTCGGATTACCGCGAGCGCACGTGACTCCGCAAATGAATCTGGCGGAGTTGGAGGCGCATTTGTCAGGCTTCCACGAGGCGCTCCAAAGGCGTTTTCGCGGCAATGGCGGAGTGAGCCCATCCGCGCAGGGACAGGGAGCATGAGCGGTTTCAATCCAATGCCGTTCCGCCGTCATGCAGGTAGGGCCGAAGAGAAGACGAGCCCATCATGCGCCTGACCTGGACAAACGGACTTCCGGAGCAGGAGAAGCTGCGGGAGCAGTGGAACGCTCTGGTTTTTCAGATGGAGAAGCCCGAGGTGTTTTACACGTGGGAGTGGGCCGCCGCAGTGGCGCGAGTATACGGAAGCAGCGCCGAGCCGTGGATCGCAACCGCGTACGAAGGCGACGAGTTGGTAGGCGTTGCAGCATTGGCCAAGTCATCGGCGACAGAAGCGGTGTTTCTGGCAGGGACGACGGCGGACTATTGCGATTTCATTTCGCTCCCTGGGAAGCGGAACGAGTTGGTCGCGCAGGTGTTGCAGGCTGCCGAAGAAGCCGGCATCCGGACGCTGGTGCTTGCGAATCTACCGGCGGATTCCGCCACGGTCGCGGAACTGAAGGCCAGCCCGTTGTTCAAGAGCTTCATGCGGACTGGATATATCTGCGCGCAGGTGCAGTTGGGAACGGAGGAGGAGAAGCAAGCGCTGACCGACTCGCTGCTCAAGAAGAAAATGTATCGGCGATCGATGAACGCATTGCGGCGGCTCGGGCCGGTTACACTGCAGCATGATCGCGACGCCGGACTGAAGAAAGCGGTCATCGAGAGGTTTTGCGCAACGCACGTGGCGCGTTTTCTGTTTACCGGGCGAATCAGCAATCTGGTGAGCGCGCAACGCAGGGAATTCTTGTTTGAACTGGCTGGGTTGCTGGGGGAACGGGGATGGTTCGACCTGATGATCTTGCGCGCGGGCAGTTGGGTGCTGGCATTGAACTACGGATTTCGATTTCAGGGGAGTTGGTTCTGGTACCAGCCCACCATCGTCAACAAATTCGAGGATCTGTCGCCGGGCTACTGCCTGCTG
>JAYTFO010000014.1:0-17617 GCA_043734305.1 Acidobacteriota bacterium
AAGACCACCGTGTCCCGCCAAAATGGAGTTTGCGAAAGCGCTTCCACGATTCGGCCCAGTGCAAGATCATTGTCGGCCATGCAGGCCCGAGGCGACGAATGGCCCGCGGCGCCGCCAACCGTGTGATCTCTTGGCAAATACATCAGGGACAGCGCCGGCATGTCGCCTTTACGAACAAAGTCGTGCAGTTCTTCGATCCAGGCGTCGGCCCGTTTTTGATCGGGAATCTCCAGGTCGGTTTCAGGATAGCTGGAGCTTACGTCAGCCTGCAGATCGTGCGACGTATCGGGCCCGACCACTATCTCGCCATAGTCGCGGAACCAGATTCCTTTCTTGGCGGCAAGGTTCCACAGATACCCACCCAGCGGGTTGTCGGCTTCGTCGCCAGCCAGGTCCGCCCGCCGGTTGGAATAGCTGGAAACAACCATTTTTTCGCCGTAATCGGTAACATAGGCCGCCGTGGACCAGACGTGTCCTTGGCCACTCACTTCCGCATTGGTGAAAAAGCGGTCAAACAGCCCGAAGCGAAGCGCCAGGGCGTGATGATTCGGCGAGACGTCCTGGCCGAAGAACACCAGATTGGGATCACCGTCCCCTTCTTTCATATCACCAAGAACTTGATCGTAGGAACGGTTCTCCTTAATGATGTAAACCACATGCTTGAAGGGCGGATATTGCTTGGTGGATCGCCTCTGGCCCCAGCCATTCGCTTCCGCTACCCTGCGCGAATCCTGAGCCAATCGCGCGGGACTAAGATCAGCGGAAACGAACCGTAACGTTCCATTGAGCTGGCCAAGGTCATAGCCTAACGGGCGTTGGATCCCCTTTCCGGGAGTTGGCCCGTCTGGGTTCGCGTGGCTACCGTGCCCCTTTCCATTTAGGATGAGCAGCCCCTTATCTACTTCCAGAACGTCGGTCGGATACCAGTCTGTAGGAATGCGGCCAGCCGGACGTAACGCAGCTTGCGCGGCTCCTTCCGCAGTATTAAAGACGGCGACGGCATTGTTGTCGGCTTCGGCCACAAACAGCTTGGAGCCGTCCCGGGAAAGGCTGAGCGCATTGGGTGTACTTCCCTCTGCAGGAGCGCCGGGGGCTTCGTCTTTGAGATAGCGCAAGACTTTTTTCGCATGTGTATCAACCACTGCAATCCGGTCTGTGCCCGCTAAGGCGACAAACAACCGCGATCCGGATGGATTCGACTTAAGCGCCGAGGGCCGCTGCCCAACCTCGAGCCCGCCGGTATATGACAATGTTCCGTCCGGGTTGGTCCGGAACATCGAAAGAGTGTGACCGCCCCACGCGGAGACATACACGTTGCCATCCGCAGCCACTTCTACTGCGTAAGGATAATGGTCGGTAGAAAATCGCTGCACGACCTTCCCCAAAGATGGGTCCACCACGGCAAGGCTGTCGCCGACATTCTCCACAACGTAAAGAAAATTCCCCCGCTTCGAGGCCGCAAGGCCCGCCGGGTATCGTGATCCTGTTTTGTCTTCTTTTTTTTGTCCCAGGACAATTTGTTTGTCCAGGGCCGCAACCCCGTCGCGCCACGAATAGCAGTAGATCAAATCTTCATTGCCGCCGGAAACGTACAGCTCTTTGCCATCGGCAGAAAATGCCGCACCATAAAACGCCGCTTCCTGAGGAAGAGTCTGGGTCACGCGCCGGGTGGCAAGATCGACAACCTGGATTCCCTGCTCGCGCCAGCCGCTCAGGACTACAACCAGCTTTTTACCATCTGGCGCTAGCGCCATTCCCAGAGGCATGCTGCTCAAATCAACGAATTCTCCTGCGGGATCAAGGCGCAGTCCGGTTGCCAGAGGAGTTGTGTAGGTTGGGGCCGAAGCCAGCTTTTGCTCCTGCGACAACATCAACGCCGGCATGAAAAAGAAGAAGCCGACGTTCAGCAGAAATCGCAGCGTGCGGGTAACTCGTGGTGCGCAATTATTTCCACCATTAACCATCGTTTGCGCAACTCCTACAACGGAATGCAGGGCATGCCCCTGTTGTTGCTTAGACGCCTTAGTATGGTATGGGTGAGCTACTTCTGTGGCACCCACGCGAACCTCTCGGCAAGAATGCCTAGCTCCATTCGACGGCGAAGAATGCCCTCTTCCACCAAGTCGCTGATGGCCTCTCCGAGCGCGACCAAGAAACGACCTATCGCCGCGATTGCGTCCAAACCGATTACATTGTCAACCTTTCTGTGTGCAGCCTCATTCCGATATTCAATGAAATCCTGTAACTCCTTCTCGGCCGAACTATTGCCCGCACGTTCATCCTTAATGAAATTGGCGATGGCGAAGTGTCGGTTGATATAGCCGCCGCAATTGGACAACCCCAACTGACCAAGCAGTGTACAGAGCATGCTAAATCGAAGGTTTTGTCGATCAATGAAAAATGCATTCGTGAGTAACGAGTATCCTGAAGCGCCGCTCAGACCTGCGGCAAGCTCGCGGACTACCACGTCTTCGTCTAGGTCTTTGTATGGGCCTTTCTCGCCGATCTTGAGTAGGATATGACCTATGCCAATACGGTGTTGATTCGCGACACAAGCAGGCAGGTCTGAATACTTCACATATAATTTAGGTAGAAGGCGAACATACTCGCCTACAAGCTCTCCAATGAACTGCTCATATACTGAATAGAGTCGAGTCAATGCTGCGCAATGGTCGTAAATCTGCCAATCCCGTTTGCCCGGTTCCTGGGGAAGAAGTGTTGCAAGCCCGTACTCGGCCCGAGATTTGTCGTCAGCACCTTCGGACAACTCAGGGGGCACGGCCAGCAGCGAAGCTCGGAGGTTGGTTAGGAGATTTCTAACGCCGTCCGCCATTACCAGAGCTTTCTGAACGGTCGCTACTTCACCTCGCAGGCGTGATGTGAGATGCAAAAACATACCTATGCTGCCAAAACCTGAATAAGCATCTCGTCGAAAAATCGGATTCGATCTTGAACATCCTGCTTAGTGTTTTTCTGGCCCGTAAACGTACCTTGTGAGTGTGCCTCGAAAAGTCGTTGCGTTGCAGCGATGACCGCTCCCTTCTTTTCCAGCAATTGTGTGCCTTCATCGAGATGTCGGCTCAATCCCACGGTTACCGCATCTGAAGATGCAACTTGAGGCTTGTCAGCCCATTGCTTAATCCTTGGGTCCCAGGGTCTAAAAAGGAATTCACCGTACAACGCATGCCCGAGGGTCAAGGTATCTGTGAAAAGCTCCCGAAGAATCGCGATGTCAGCGTCATCGAAGGATTGAGCACGTACCATGTAGAGGTCGAGGAAACCTTTCATGCCTCGCTGGTACGATTCCGCATGGCGAAGCGCAAAGAACCGTAAAGCAATCTCCACATCGCGCATCATGATGTAGTTAAGATTCTTAGCTAGTTCGCTAGAGATCTGGTGCTCCTCCTCGCTCGAATACTGAGGAACACCCCACGCAAGCCGAAATTGCTGTTCACGTGCTACTTCTATCAGAAGGTCGTTGAACTTACTCTGATACAAGCTATTCCGAACCTCTTGGTGACTTAGCTGAACCCCACCGGTATTCAGGCGCTCGAATACCTGTTGGCGAAGGAGGGCTTCTTCTTCGCTCGTCGAGGCGGACTCCTTCAATAGAACTGTGTATGAAATCGACCGACGATCAAGCCCTTTCTTAATTTCGGACGGCAGTGTGTCATAGACCCGGCCGTTCAATTCCGGCCATTGTTGAAGACCTTTGAGTTCGTATCGGTTCGTATAAAACTCGAGAATAGCTGTTATTCGTTGCTGTCCATCCATGACCTCATATTTCGCCAAATCCGATTCGAACACGAACAAAGGGGGGACAGGAATGTTCATGATAAAAGATTCGATCAAACGAGATTGACGCTCGCGCTGCCACCTTAGGCCTTCTCTGATATGACGGGCGAAGTTTCATCCAGCCTGGTCTTCGCAGAGCGTCTACGAAGTTTGGGAGTTGCTCGCGGTTGGATTCCGTAACGATGCGAAGCTCACGACTTCCGTACTTCGCGTTGATTTCGTCGTCCGTTGGTTTCGGAGTTGGAATCCTAACTGGCTTCTCCCACATTGTGCGCTCGGATGGCGCAAGAAGAATCGGCATGCAACTAACCTCCCTGTGGAAACACGAATGTTAACAGCGTTCCTAAGGTGATGGAAGTCTTAGGAAAAATACGGGGACAGACGGGACGTTCCCCGCATTTGTTTAAGACGAAAACCGGGGAAAGTTCCGTCTGTCCCCGCATTTTCGTCCCCGCATTTTCTGTCCCCGCATTTTTCGCAGATGCCATCGCTTACACTCAAACCACATGCTCAACCGGGGATATGCCTATACCACAATCATCAGCAGCAAATATCATGGGCGAACCCTGCTCTGCCACTTAGCAAGCCTTTACCCACACTCAGCCCCACAAGCCTGGCAACAAAAACTGAACAACCGCGAAGTCACCGTCAACGGCGTCATCGCCACCGGAAGCGAATCGCTTACTTCAGGCCAAACCCTTGTCTGGAACCGTCCCCCCTGGATCGAACCAGACTCGCCTCAGCACTTCGAAGTCCTGTTTAATGACCCCTATCTGTTGGCCGTCAACAAACCTGGCGGGCTGCCCACCCTCCCTGGCGGCGGCTTCATGGAAAACACCCTCCTGCGCCTGGTGCAAAAACAAACCCCCAACGCAAACCCTGTGCACCGGTTGGGCCGAGCCACTACCGGCATCGTCCTCTTCGCCAAAACACCGCAGGCGGCCTCTCAACTACTCGCAGACTGGAACACACCCAAAATTCAGAAAATCTACCGGGCGCTGGCGCAAGGCATCGCACAGCACGACGCCTACGAAATTCTCACACCCATCGGACTTGTACCGCACCCGCTCATCGGTTCCGTGTGGGCCGCCAACCCAAGTGGCAAACCGTCCAAGTCATTGGCGAAGGTGATCGCACGGGCGCCAAGCAGCACACCCAGCACCACAACATTTGAGGTAAGCCTGAAGTCGGGCCGCCCTCATCAAATCAGAATCCATCTGGCATCCATCGGCCATCCCCTGGTAGGCGATCCTTTGTACGGCTTATCCGGCCAGCCTCTTGAAAATCTCCCCGGCCTTCCGGGCGATGGAGGATATTTCCTGCACGCCCAATTTCTGAAATTCCACCACCCCATCACCGGAGAACAAATCAATCTTGAGGCAGCTTTGCCGGGTGGATTCTTGTAGCGTCGACGAAAATACGGGGGCAGAAAATACGGGGACAGGAAGCTGTGAAAAATTTGATTTGCCCGATTTTCGGAGATTTTTGAGGTGATAGAAAATCTATCCGATGTGCTCAAAGATCGCTCATTGAGGAGCCGCCCCCCTCGCGCCCGGCACAGTCCCTCCCCTACAATTTGTTTTGCTGGACAATTACTGCGTGAACCTGGATGACACCATCGTCGCGATCGCCACTCCGCCGGGACGCGGCGGGATTGGCGTGGTCCGGCTAGCGGGACCGGCTGCGCTGTCGATTGCTGGACCGATGCTGCGGCTGAAACATCCGGTGGAGGCGGGGCGGGCGGTCCTTGGGGAACTGGTTGAGCCCGAGGTCGGAGTCCGAGCCTCAACCTCAGGGGCTAAAGCCCAATATCAAAGAGGTCCGGATATCGCAGCGGTAAACCGCTGCGCCACCCAAAACCTAATTTCTTTGGCTGACACTTCAACTCCCGGGGCGACAGCGCGCATCGACGAAGTTGTGGTGACCTACTTTGCCAAGCCGCACTCTTACACTACGGACGACATTGTTGAAATTTCTGCTCATGGATCGCCGGTGGTGTTGCGGCACATTGTCGAGATGTGTCTGGCGCGCGGGGCTCGGCTGGCGGAGCCGGGCGAATTTACGATGCGGGCTTTTCTTAACGGGCGGTTGGATTTGACGCAGGCGGAGGCGGTCCGCGATCTGATTGATTCGCAGACGCTGTTTCAGGCGAAGGTGGCGGCGCAGCAGTTGGAAGGATCGCTCTCGAAGCGGATCAAGCCGATCAAGCAGCGGCTGGTTGGGCTGATTGCACTGCTGGAGGCGGGGATCGACTTCGCGGAAGACGACATCTCGATTGCTCCCGACGCCACCATTCTCGAACACATCGCGGAAGTCCGGCAGCCGCTGGAAGAACTGGCGGCGAGCTTTGCGTACGGCAAGCTGGTACACGAGGGATTGACGCTGGCGATTGTGGGGCGTCCGAATGTGGGGAAGTCGAGTTTGTTTAATCGGCTGGTGGAGCGGGAGCGTGCGATTGTCACGGCGCAGCCCGGCACGACGCGCGACCTGGTGAGCGAGACGGTTGCGATCGGTGGAATTCCTGTGGAACTGGTGGATACGGCGGGGATCCGGCGGGCGCTGGATGAAGCGGAGAGCATCGGCATTCGCAAATCCATGGAAGCGCTGGCGGACGCCGACCTGGTGCTGGTGGTGCTCGACGCGACGCAACCAATTTCCGACGAAGATCGCGAGCTGCTCCTCCTGGTCGAGCGGCGAGCGGCGATTGTTGTCGAGAACAAGAGTGACAAGGGCAGCTCGCAGCTCGCAGTTCGTAGCTCGCAGCTCTCAGTCGTCAGAACTTCTGCGCTTACTGGGGATGGGATTCCGGAACTGCGGGCGGCGATCCTGAGTCAAGTTGGCGGTGATGCGGGTTCGCAGATCGAAAGCGGGTTTCTCACCAACGTGCGCCATCAGAAGCTGGTGGGAGATTCTCTGGCTGCGCTGGACGCGGCTAAGAACGCCGTTGCGGCGCGAGTGCCGCATGAAATGATGCTGCTCGATCTCTACACCGGGCTGCGGCCGCTGGATGAAATCACGGGCGCGACCACCAGTGATGACATTCTGAATTTGATTTTTGGGTCATTTTGTATTGGTAAGTAAATTTGAATGTAGCGCCGCCGTCTCGGCGGCTGTCGTGGCGGCGTCTCGCCGCCACGTAGTCGAGAAGAACTGCACTCGAGATGTAGGGCGAGGACGCCGCCACGACAGCCGGCAAGATGCCGGCGCTACAGTTGAGATTGCCTCAACGGTGGGTTACGGGGTGCGTTTCATTTGGGTATTCCGTCGTACAGCCCTGCCATACGATAGGTTCGGTACTCCCAGTCTCTAAAGCCTTGGAGCACATACTCTCTATGGCCATCGGGGAGCACTTCGACTGACTTGCCGCCGTTGCCCAGAGCTCCCAGAGTGAAGACAAAGTTTCCATTCGGCAACTGCTCTGCGCTTCCGAGGGCAAAGGAGTAGTTCCCCAAATCGACGTTGAGTTGGGAAGTTGCCGTCATCGTGTTCTCGTCGATGGTCCAGGTCTGCCCTCGGCTGTGACACCCTTTGACGCCGTTACAGCGGACGTTGCCGTTGTCGAAAAGAAGCAGCGTATTTTTGTTGAGGTAGTGCACATTGTGCTGATAGGAAAACCACGGACTGGGATCCGGGGAGACAACTGCAAAATCCCCATCCTGTCCCAATCGCCAAATGACGTGCCCGTCGCCAGATCCCTGGCGGTAATCGATCTTGATCTCCCAAGCCTGGTGACGGAGGGACATCAAGAGGTTGCCGTCCGCGGCGGACCAGGCAAGGGAATTGGCGTGCAGCCAGTCAACCGCCCCGGGAAGCGGACACGGTCCGCCGGCGCAGATATCGCCGAGGATCGGGCCACGGTGGACATCCAGATGATCGAATGCATCCCAGGTCCAGACGACCTGGAGGTCCTTGTCCAGCACCATGAGAAGTTGGCCCGCATATGGGGTGGGAGTTCCGTTTATGTCCACCGTTCTCAGATTCCACCCGAGCGTAGCGATGTTTCCATTCGGGAGGCGCAGGATTTCATGGTGAAATCCATAAATGATCCCTTGGCCTTTCGCGGTTAGTTGTGCGTTCACTGCGTCCATGTTGGTTTCGCGTAGTGGATTGCCAGCCAGATCAATCTCTCGGAGCACGTTGAAGCCATAAGTCCGATAGTGATCACTTCCCAGGAACAACATCGTGCCTCCGGGCTCGAGGACGCCGGGAGCAGCGTTGAGCAGACCCGAGTCGAGTGGATCGATATACCACTCGACGCGACCGAGCAAGTCCGTCGCCAGAATGTTGACGGATTTCGGTCCGGGTCTGGCAACAAAATTGTGGAGGACCACGGTCTGGCTAAGGTCGCTTCCCGGACGAGGCGCCCGGCGGACAGTGAAGGACGGAAAACTCAACGCGGGTGGCGGAGTTCCGGTGGTGAAGAACTGGGAAGGGGAAGATCCGTCGCTGGTAACATGCAACATCTCGTAGGCGGTGTTGGCTAACATTCCCGCTACCACGAAGTTTCGGCTCTGGCCATGTACGCAGGACAGCGTGTTGGTGGAGGTCCAGGGCGAGTCGTTGTTGGGGGAGACGGGCCTGAACTGAACATAAATGGATCCGCTGTCGCAGGACGGCGCACTATACAGAGCGACCTGCGGGTTCAGCATGGGAGTAACCACCGCCTGGGTTCCTGTTACACGCGAGTTGATCGCGCCGGACACGACAGCAGACGTCGAATCGGTTGCGTCGAAGGTAGCTTTGACGTTGACCATAACCTGGTAAGACTCCTCTTGCAGAGGCGCCCACCCGAACGCGCTGCCAGGACTGAAGTCGCGCACTACCCTGAATTGGGCATCCTGCCTTAATCGATCGCCGCCATTCATGATTGCGACTTTGTACTGGTACACGGGCGCGTCCCCGCAATTTACGGCGGTAGTCGTCCAAACCACCCGCTGTCCTACGAGCTGAGGAGAGGGTGTGCTCGGTGTCAATGAAGCTGTGCAAGTATTGGACCCCGCTCTCGCTGTTGCTGGAGAGAGGAGCATCGCGGCAGCAGAGAACGCTGCCAATGCCGTGAATCTCAGAGTCTTCAGAGTGTTCATATCGCACCTCCTGTGCGTTGTGATAGGGCGCACTTTCTCCTGCCTGAGGGCGATGTTCAATGGACTGCACCTAGCCTGTGGGTGAACTGTTAGTGGCCCAGCGAGATTGCAGATTCGACGGGAGTTAGCGTGACATGTATCTCGCCTGCTTCGTGCTAAACTGCGACTCTAAGGAAGGAAGACGCCATGGCGCAGGCCGCCACACCCCGCCGAGTCGTTCACTTCGGCGTCTTCGAACTGGACTATGGCACCGGAGAGCTGCGCAAGGCAGGTCTCAAAGTCAAGCTGCAAGACCAACCCTTTCAGGTCCTGGCGATGCTGTTGGAACGCCCGGGAGAGCTGGTTACCCGAGAGGAATTGCTCAAGCGGCTTTGGCCGTCCGGAACGTTCGTGGATTTCGATCACGGGCTGAACGTGGCGGTGAAAAAGTTGCGCCAGGCGTTGAGCGATTCCGCCGAAAACCCAAAGTTCATTGAGACGCTGGCCCGCCGGGGTTATCGATTTGTCGCCCAGATCGACAATGTGGTCACCATCGATACGCGGCAAGCGGTCACCAGTTCCAACGATGCCGAAGAATCCGCGGGACATGATCTGGTGCTTGCTGGTAGTGCCGCGGCAGTTGTGCCTGACTACTCGGCAAGACGACACCTGCTCCGGTGGGCGGTGGTTGCGGTTCTGGTAGTGGCTGCTGGATTCGCACTCTGGCGCAGGCGGCCCGCCCACCAGGCACCGCGGGTCGTCACTCGCTTTACCATCTCTCTCCCGCCTTCGGACCATTTCTCCGTGGCTCGCGGAGGACTGGCCATCTCACCCGACGGTGGCTACCTGGTTTATTCCGCCACGGCGTCGCAAACTGGGACCCGGCAACTCTACTTGCGTCCCATGGATCGAAACGAAGCAGCTTTGATTCCGGGGACAGACGGAGCGATAGGGCCGTTCTTTTCGCCGGACGGCGACTGGATCGCTTTCACCGCAAGCGGCCAATTAAAAAAAGTCCCGTTGCGCGGTGGAACACCCATCGCGCTGTGTGCCAAGGTAAATCCAAGTTCCGGAAGCTGGGGGCCAGACGGCACGATTTTCTTTACTGAAACTTTGGCGCCAGATGGTAACGACGATGGAAAACTCATGCGCGTTCCCGCAGCTGGAGGTAATCCCCAGGTTGTAACCCCTGCCGAGAAACCGCCCACAGAGTACCCTCCTCGGTGGCCGCAAGTGCTGCCGTCGGGGGACGCCATTCTCTACGTGACCGGAGGCACAGCAGCAGCATTTTCAGATGACGCAATGATCGTTGCGCAATCGCTGAAGACCAGCGAGCGCAAGATTTTGATTCGGGGAGGCACTTCTCCGCGCTACGTTTCCACTGGCCACATCATCTATGCCCAAGGCGCGAGGCTACTTGCGGTCCCGTTTGACGCGGGACGCCTTGAAGTAACTGGAGCCGCGTTCCCGGTGGCCGAAGACATCTGGCAAGGACCAGGGGGCTATGTTGCCTATGACATTTCGCGGAACGGTTTACTCGTCTCTCTTAGCGGCGGCGAAAGGAATGTGGGAAATCGCACTCTGAACTGGGTTGACCGCGCAGGCACGCTGCTGCCGATTAACGCGACCGCGCGTCAATATAGCCAGCCCAGTGTTTCGCCGGACAGTAAACACGTCGCCGTAGCCATCGGCGCTCCCTTCCTACAATCTGATATATGGGTCCTGGACCTGGAGCAAAACGTGGCCAGGCAGCTCACGTTCTCCAAAGCCCGCGAGACCGCGGCCGCTCCCCTCTGGACACCGGACGGCAAGCGGCTGATTTACACTTCCGGACCGCACGGGAGATCGCTCTTCTGGAAGACCGCCGATGGCAATAGCGTCGAAGAGTTGCTCTTCTCCGGTGATCTTCCCGGCCATCACCCCTCTGACCACCCCTCCGACCACCCCTCCTCGGGAACGATTCTGGCGACGTCCTGCTCGCCCGATGGCCGGTTTCTCGTTTTTCAGCGGGGAGATATGCGCCATTTCGACTTGTGGATAATAAGCCTCTCCGGTCAACACAAAGCTTCGCCACTGTTGGAAGACGGTTTTAATAGAACGTATCCACAAATTTCTCCCGACGGTCGCCGGCTCGCTTACACATCGGACGAGTCCGGGCGCTCGGAAGTTTACGTCCAGTCATTCCCCGTACTAGGCGACAAACGCTTAGTCTCTTTCGGAGGGGGCGAAGAAGCGCGATGGTCGCGGGACGGCCGCCAATTGTTCTATCGGCTCGGCGAAAAAATGATGGCCGTCGATATGCAAACCAACCCGACGTTTAAGGCGCGAGCCCCGCGTCTCCTGTTCGAGGGACACTACGCTCGAAGCAATTTCTGGACGAACTACGACGTGTCCGCAGATGGCCAACGTTTCATGATGCTGAAGGAAGAAAATGAAGCCCGAGCCAACCAGGTGTTGCGCGTCGTGTTGAATTGGACTGACGAGCTTAAGAGTCACGATCGCGCGGGACGGAATTGACGCGGCGGCTCGCGGCCGCAGCGGCTAGGGGGCGGATCGCAGCGGCTGGAAGCCGGACTCAAAAAATAGCCTTTATCGCAGCGGTAAACCGCTGCGCCACCCAAAAGCAAGACAATCAGCAGCGTGCGCGGTTACTTCCACTGCATCACTTTGGCTTCGGCGCAGGCTTCGAGGTAGTCCGATACCAGACTCAGCGGGAGGGGACCATATTCGGCGGAGACGGCGTCGCGAATTTCACCGGCGGTGCGTTGGCCGTTTACGAAATTTACGATCTCGTAGGCGTAGAGTTCGGATTGGTCCTGCGCGTTGAGTAACGGAGTGGCGTCGGCGTTGAGGAGTTTGATTTTCGAGTAGCGTTCTTTTCCGAGGCGCGCGAGCAGGACGTTGTCGTTTTGATAGGTGAGTGGGCCGAAGTCTCCGATGCGAACGGGGATGCGGCGGGCTTCGGGACTGTCGAGCCAGGGGGCGATGGGCGACGACGACCCTTTTGCTCCGCGCAGTTTGGCACGGGCGTCGATCCAATCGTTGAAAGTTGTTGCTTGCGTCGCCAGAGCTTGCACACTCTGTGCTTCCGATCCAGTGGGTCCGGCGGTAATTTCGACGAGCGAATGCAAGACGGCGTTTTCACGGCGCAGCGACTGGTTCACGAGATTCCGGGCTTCGTACCAGGCGACGCCAGGATCGAGTGCAGGATCGTCGACTAGTTTCTGTGCGTCCTGAAAGGTGCGAGCTAAGCGTGCCTCACAGGCGGCGGTGAGGAAGGGAAGCAATTTGGGAAGTTGGGATGCATCGACGCTTGCGTAGACGTATCCCGAGGCGGCGCCTAGCAGAGCTACGCGACGCAACTTTGTGGGATCGATTTGGGCGAGGCTGTCGTGGTCGGTGTGGATGTAGATGTCCGGCCAATCGCGCAGGTAGAGCGATGGGGCGGCGATGGTGGAGGAATCGTAGTCGTCGTGATCGCTGCCCGCGGAATAGGGAGTGACGTCGGCGATGAACTCGTTGCGCGTTCCTTGTTCGCCGGTGCGAGTTTCGACCACGGCCGCTTCGGGCGCGGCGCCGCTGCTTGCGTAGTCGGTGGCGGCGGTGCGGATGGTGTCGAGAAATGTTGCGCCTACGTCGGTCACGAAACTTGGCAGCGACCACGGTGTAGCGGTCACGTGGAATACGGACTTGTTGCGGAAATAGTCGCCCCCGACCATGTCCATGTGAATGTTGGCGCGCAGGCGCTGTTTGATTTCAGGATGGGTGGCGAGGAAGGCCATCGTGCCCTCGACCTCCGGTCCCCAGACAAAACGCAGCGTGCGCCGGGGACGAGGCAAAGCTCCCGAAGCGATCAGACGGGCCAGCACGCGCGCGGATTCGAGAATGGTGACGCATCCGCTGCCGTTGTCATTTGCTCCGGGACGCTCGTGGTCAAGGTGGCAGCTGTAGACGATCTCACCGGCGGTGGGATCCGCGCCGGGAATGGTGGCGGTGACGACGGTCCAGTGTCCGGGACCGACGGTGGCTTTTACTTCCGCGTGCAAGGTAATTTTTTCGCCGGCCTGCAAGCGCGCGCGCAATGACTGCTCAGTCTGGCGCGAGATCATGAAGGCGAAGCCGGAAGGCTGGCGGGCGTCGAGATGTCCCCAGCGGACGAGGGTTGGATCGAGGCCGGACCATGCAGTCGTTTGATTGGGCATGTCGCTGACGATGCCGGCAGCGCCGTGTTTCAGGACGGCCAGCGCTTGTACTCGCGCCAACACGCCATCCGCGAGGACGATCTTGCCGCGCACGTCTTTGTCGCGATAGTCCTCTTCGCGGGCTCCGTTGCCGACGTCAACGAGCGCAGCGGTTACGTCGGCGGAGCGGCTATAGTCGGCGAGGCGGATTGGATCGGTCTTCCAATCGCCGAGCAGCAGATGCTGCGGACTCACTTCCCACAGGGTTGCGGCTTCAACATTCCATCCTAAGTGCGACCGCATCAGGCCGTAGGGTTTCGCGCCGTCGATCGGGAATTGTTCGCGGTGGGCGTCGGCGAGTCCGTACTCGCGGGCTTTCTGAAGTACGAATTGCGCGGCCTGGTCGAACTCGGGCGTGGTGGGGACGCGATGCAATCCGGTTAAGTAGCGAAGGTTTTCATACGGAGCGGCGCCGCTGGATTCATTGCGAAGGGCTGTCCAGTGCGGCGTGGAGAGGAAGGGCTCCTGGGCGAGGGCTGCGCTGGTGAGCGCGACGAGGACGAGCAGGCGGAGGTTGTGCATGGCGAAGAGAATAGCAAATCTTCTTGGGCGCGAGCTTTTCTGTGACTGTCGATTTTAGAATCTACCACGGAGGCGCGGAGGCACGGAGAAAAGCAAATTCTTTGCTTGGGTCTCTGTGGTGGGTGTTGCTCTTTCTATCGTGCGATTGCGGTTTCTTTCACAAGGCTCGCTGCGCGGACCTTTTCTACGGCTTCGGCCATGGCGAACTTCAGTTTCTCGATGCCTTCGCCGGTTACGGCGGAGATGGGATAGAACTTCAGTTTCTTGCGGGTGGACCACTGCTTTAGTTTCTTGAGTCGCTCGGGATTGGCGGCGTCGATTTTGGAGGCAACCATTAGCATGGGCTTATTCTCCAGATTCGCGCCGAAGCTTGAGAGTTCGCCGAGGATGATCTCAACATCTTTCAATACATCGGGGCGGCCGCTGGCGTCGGAAACATCCACCATGTGGACGAGCAGGCGAGTGCGCTCGATGTGACGCAGGAATTGTGTGCCCAGTCCGGCGCCGGTGTGCGCGCCTTCGATCAGTCCGGGAATATCGGCGACTACGAAGCTGACTTCGCTTCTGGCATCGCCGACCAGGACCACGCCCAGGTTGGGCTCGAGGGTCGTGAACGGATAGTCGGCAATCTTGGGGCGGGCCGCCGAGATGCGCGAGATCAGCGTGGACTTGCCGACGTTGGGATATCCGACCAGGCCGACATCGGCGAGCAGCTTGAGTTCAAGACGAAAGGTGCGTTCTTCTCCGGGACGCCCGTCTTCGTGTTCGCGTGGAGCCTGATGGGTGGCAGTCGCGAACTGCGCGTTGCCGCGACCGCCGCGTCCGGCGCGGCAGATCACGATGCGGTCGTCGGGACTGGAGAAGTCGTGAATGATTTCGTTCGTGTCTTCGTCGTATAGAACTGTTCCGACGGGGACTTTGAGGGTGATCCCTTCGCCGTCGCGGCCGGTTTTGTTGGAGCCTTCGCCGTGGCGTCCGCGCTCGGCTTTGTATTCGGGATTGAAGCGGAAATGTACGAGGGTGTTGTGGCGCTCGCTGGATTCCATCCAGACGTCGCCGCCCTTGCCGCCGTCGCCGCCGGACGGGCCGCCTCGGGGAATGAATTTCTCGCGCCGGAAGGCCATGCAGCCGTTGCCGCCGTCGCCAGCTTTCACTCGAATTTTGGCTTCGTCGATGAACATGGAGAGCAGTGGTCAGTGGTCAGTTACTAAAAAGCCTGCCCGCCAATACTTTCGGGAGGGCACGACTTCAGCCGTGCCGCCCAAGTCCACCAATCAGACTGGGCTTCAGCCCGCCATGTCTTACTTCTTTCCCCTGGCGTCTGACAAATACAATAGCCCCTTCTTCAAGGGGCTAGGGGTTGCGCCGCGACTCGGCGTCAGTTAGTTCTGTTCGGCTTCTACGGGTTCGACCATTACGAACTTGCCCATCGAACCTTTGTCGAGGAACTTGATGCGGCCGGTGATTTTGGCGAACAAGGTGTCGTCCTTGCCGCGGCCAACGTTGAGGCCCGGCTTTACGCGGGTGCCACGCTGCCGAATGATGATGGTGCCGCCCGGCACGAGCTGTCCGCCGAATGCTTTGAAGCCTAGCCGCTGCGCGTTGGAGTCGCGCCCGTTTCGTGAAG
This sequence comes from Acidobacteriota bacterium, assembly GCA_043734305.1. GTDB lineage: Bacteria > Acidobacteriota > Terriglobia > Terriglobales > Acidobacteriaceae > Acidiflorens. The sequence continues at coordinate 15,249 of JAYTFO010000014.1, forward strand.
TGCCCTGTCCCTTTTTATGCGCCATAAAAATCAGTTCTCAGTGGCCGGTTGCCAGTTGCCAGTAAATCCGTAAAAATCAGTTCTCAGTTGCCAGTTGCCAGTAAACCCGAACCAACAGTCTTAACCCAAATTGCTTGTCATTCTGAGCGGAGCGAAGGACCCGATTTTTCTTACTTCTTCTTGGTCGTGGTCTTCTTCGCTACGGTCTTCTTTGAAGCTGCTTTCTTCTTCGCAGGTTTCGCGGACGCTTTCACTTCGGCGCCTTCGGCTGCGGCCTTCTTCACTTTCTTTTCTTTCTTCGGAAGATCGGGAGCTTTGAACGATTGACCGTCGAAAGCGATCTCGGTGATGCGGACGGCGGTGTAGTCCTGCCGATGGCCTTGCAGTTTCTTGTACTGCTTTTTGCGTTTGTAGTGGAATACGAGGATCTTGGCACCACGGCCTTCTTCGACGACCTCGCCAGTTACCTGCGCACCCGCGCCCGGACGCACGACGCTGCCCGCTTCAGAGGACACGGCAAGCACGTCGGCAAACTCAATACGGCCATCGGTGCCGTTAACCTTCTCGACCCGGACCACGTCGCCCGGGGACACCTTATATTGCTTACCACCTGCGCGGATCACCGCGTACATAGTTTTCTCCACGACTCGCGTCGGAGGCTGATGCCCTGTTTGCAATGCTCAGGGACCGCCCGGGCGGAGCGAAGCTCCGCAAATCTCAAGCATGTGCTTGCTGTTGCTCCGCTGCGGCTTGTGACCGAAAAGGCGGCGCGGTCCCAGAACGGGCCCGCATGTACAGGCAAACTCCATTAGTTTATCGTGCGCTGTGGAAATCGGTCAAACCGGGGGCGGCGGGTGTAGTTACGCAAGCGGTATTGAGGAATCAGAACCTTGAGCGGTTTGATTCCGTCCGGCCGCCTCCGACCGTATATACGGAGGTCGACTTTTTCCTCTGTGCTCTTTCTCTTCGTTGATATTTATTCCCTGGATGACATCGCTCCGATCCAACGTGGCGTAGCAAACCGGTCGCAGCGACAATTGCACCGCATTTGGGACAACTCTTCTTACCGGCCGGCAAGGGTGTTTTCAAAGTTTCTCCCGCGAAATCCTAACACGCCGAGAGTGCGTCCCCAAGTTTTCCCGCTGGCTGTTTTTCTCGTGATGCTTAGTGCCACGCGCGGCGCATTTGCGTTCGACAAATAAAGTTCTCAAGAGAAATCGCTTGGAATGGTGGAACAGACTATCCCACACTCACGCGGACCGAGGGTCTGACACGCAAAGCCGCGAGTCGACGGCGGAAGGGGCTGAAAAGCAAACCCCTTCCACCACCAGAATCATACGCTGAAGCCCAGCACCCGCAACTGTTCATCCGTCACGGCATAGGGTTCACAGTTTAACGGCACTACGATTTCGGCTCCCGGAAGCCCACTACGATTTAGAGCTTGGATCAATTCGTCGGTGCTGCCAAATTGTATTCCGTTGGCACGACTGGCAATTGTGAAGGGGGTAAATGGGTGAAAAGGTTCGTAAGACAGCTTAGGTCCGCCGGCCTCGTAAGACACAACGAACCTGACTTGAGTTGCTGTTGAAGAAATCATTATTCCAATACCTCTGTTTTATGAAATCGGGATAGTCCCCGTGCGTAAGATCGTAAGGTTTGGAGTGCAGCAGCGCAATAAAGAATTGTGGCGTGTGGACGGGGTGGCCCACTCAAGCCCGGTTTTGGCTTGAGTGGGATAGTCCTACAGTTGGACAGAGTCTTCTTTCCACTCGTTCGCGTTTTCGTGTCGTTCGTTCTCGCGGCGATCTGCTGCGGTCGGGATGACAGAATTGAGAAGATCTGAACAATCCCCACTCAAGCCAAAACCGGGCTTGAGTGGGCCACCCGTCCCTTCGATGAGTGTTGTGCGGAAGACGTGGACGCCGACGTTCCGGCACCCTATGATTGGCTATGAACTGGGCCATTATCCGGCGTGCTGCGTTGGCAACCATCGGTCTGATCTCCGTTGCTGTCGGTCTTCGGTGGCTGCAACTTTTCATATTCACGGATTATCGAGCCCACTTGCGGCAAGTCCTTGTTCCCCTTGGTGTACTTGCGGTCGGGTGCGGCCTCCTAAATGTTTCTCTTGTCATGGCGTGGCAGCTTGCGCCCTCGTTGCAAATAGTTGAAGGCCACGCGTCCTTGACGCGTGGCCCTCGGTGTTGCTTTCGAGATTGCCCTACTGTTTCGTGGCTTGCTCCGTCGTAGTGGCAGTCGTCTGGACGGCCACCTGCTCCTTCTCCACCGGCTTGATCTTCACCGTTGCCAGAATCTTCTCCAGGTTGGTGAAGACTTCATCGTGGTTGACGGCCTCGATCTTCTGGTCGGTG
>JAYTFO010000015.1:0-17644 GCA_043734305.1 Acidobacteriota bacterium
AGCATCTGTCGCATGGCATCTAGTATAGCGTCCGCGGCGAAGAGATCGCGGCCCGGCAGCAGCCTCGCGGACCGCGTTCGAAGCGGCGCAACAGATCTCGCCGAATTTCGAGCGTACAACAAGCTGTCCGCGAGTTGCTGGCAGAGTAATACTGAAAACTTATTTCTTCACTACGTCGACGCTGGCCCGGGTATTTTCCCAGTCCATGGTCAAGGTGCACTTGCTGCCGGCTGGAGCAAATGCGATGGTAAAGTTCTCTACTGGACCAGCGGTCTTGGAAACACTCATCGGACCGCGCCCGAGATCTTCGCTCGGACCGGGATAGTTCGTGCCCCATTCGCCGGTCTTCTTGCTGATGACCAGCGTCCACTTGTCGGCTGCCGGAACGGTGAAGATAGTGTAGCTTCCCGCGGGAACATTCTGTCCGCCAACGACGACGTCGCTATCCGTGACAAACGTGGTCGCATCGTTTGCGCCCGTCCGCCAGATCTCTCCGTAGGGGACAAGGCCCCCGTAGATCTTCCGGCCTTTGGCGCGCGGGCTGGAGTAGTCGATCTTGACGGTTTTGCCATCGGAAAACTTGCAGTCCGCGCTGGCCGGAGGGCTGGGCCGTTTTGCTTTGTCGTCCGACATGCCCATCTGCGCCGAAACAAAGGTTGCGAAAGTAAAGAGTAACGTAATGAGAAAAGCAAACTTCTTCATGACAAGTCTCCTGGAAAGCATTTAGCACTTAGCCGTTAGCATTTAGCCGAACCTGCCTCCAACCGAGCCGGAATCCAAACTTCGCGTCTCGCCCGCTTGGGCTAAATACCAAGTGCTAAATGCCAATCGCTGAATTATACCCGCTACAATCTTTCTATGACCGTATTTGAGGAGAAGCAGGAAGAGTTGGAGCACTTCGAAACTCGCATGGGCATTCCTCGTGGACGCCTCGCCGTTACCATGGACCTGGTCACCGATGCGATGGCGCTGATCGGGCAGCACGGTGTTTATTGTCAGAGCCAGCGCTGGCCCGGTAAGCCCGTCATGGACATCCAGATGGTGATGAAGAGTCTGACGGACGCGAAAGAGTTGATTCAGAGCGTGATGGCAGAACTCAAGCCCAAAGCCTGATTCCGGCTGTAAAAGTCCTGACAACTGCGCTATTCTGAATACCCCCGCCCGGAGCTGGACTCCGACCCCAGGAAGGTTTTCGATGCTGCGCAATTTTCTTCGCACTTTTTGCCCTACTTCTCTTCGAACTCTCGCGCATGCTGGCGCTGTGATTCTGTTGTGCGCTGCGTGCCTGGCCGCGCCTGGGCCAACGCTGCGCAAAAACGCTGCGACCCTGTCCGCTGCCGTTCAGCTCGCGAGCGAACTACGCGTCGGTACTCTGACCTTGCACCCATGCCGTGACGCACATGCCTACTGCGGATTCGTAAAGCGAGATCTCGATCCCAGCGGAACGGTTGCGGGGACAATCAAAATCGGATTTGAATTCTATCCTCACACGGACACCTCGCAATCTCCGCTTGAGCCCATCGTTGCCGAGGAAGGCGGCCCCGGCTATGGCCCTACTGGCTCGCGCGCGGGCTACCTCGACTTGTTCGCGCCCCTTCATGACCGCCGCGATATTCTGCTGGTGGACAATCGCGGCACCGGCAAGTCGCAGCCGCTGGACTGCCCGCTCGCGCAGCACGAACCGAATCCCCGCTTCGCTGGCATTCGCGCTTGCGGAGCACAGTTGGGCGACACTGCCTATCTCTACGGCAGCGGTCTCGCCGCGGACGACCTCGCCGCGGTGCTGGACGCGCTCAATATCCCAATCATCAACCTCTACGGGGATTCCTACGGGACATTCTTCAGTCAGACTTTCGCTGGACGTCATCCGGAGCGTCTGCGGTCGGTGATTCTTGACTCTGCGTATCCGCCAGTTGGACAATCGCCGTGGTATCCGGAGATCGCGACCACAGCACATTTCGCGTTTAATGCCGCGTGCAAACGCTCGCCCACATGCAGCAGGCTGCCCGGCACTTCGATGGAGCGGATTGAAAAGCTGGCCGAATCGTTGCGCGCCCATCCCTTTACCGGATTTGCGCCTGACGGAGACGGCGTCCTGCGAAAAACAATAGCCGACGCAACCACGCTCGACTATCTGATGGTTTCCAACGCGACCACCTCGGTCGTATACCGCGAACTGGACGCCGCCGCGCGAGCTTACCTGGAGAACGGCGATTCGGCTCCGCTGCTGCGCTTGCTGGCGGAAAACCTGAGTAGCGGCCAGGCTGGGGGTTCGTCCCCCGCAGGATACAGCCAGGGACTTTTCATCTCGGTGAGTTGTTCCGACTATCCGCAGATTTATGACATGACGCTGCCAGTCGCGCAGCGCAAGCTTCAGCGCAACCAGGTAGTCTCCGAAGAACAGCAGAAGCATCCAGATATGTATGCGCCGTTCACGATCGAAGAGTTCGCCAAGGTTCAGCTCGATACCAGTGTCCTCGACTTGTGTCTCGTCTGGCCGTCCCCGATCGTCGCCCCTTATCCTCCCGGACAGCCGGTGCCGCCGCACGCGCAGTTCACCAAGGCTCCCGTGCTGGTGCTCTCCGGAGATCTCGATTCACTTACTCCCACGAAACAGGGTAAGCACTCATCTGAGTTATTCGATAATGGCCGCCAGATTATTGTGCCCAATAGCTTTCATGTAACTGCCGTGGGCGACGAAGATAACTGCGCATCGAGAATCGCGCAGCGTTTTGTGCGCGACCTTGATCCCGGCGACACATCGTGCACCAACCACATCGCCGAGGTGCATCTTGTGCCGAAGTTCGTCGCGACCGCGGCGCAAGTTGACGCCGCGATTCCGTCCGCTGGGAATGGGGGCACCACCGCGGACTTGCGCGTAGCCGCCGCGGCCGCCTATACGCTGGGCGATGTCCTCGCCCGCTGGTGGGTCAATCTCAGCGGAAAAGGAGTCGGCCTGAACGGCGGAAAGTTCAGTTACCGCTCACCCAGCAATCTAACTCACTTCCAGATGGACAAGACGAAGTGGGTACAAGACCTCGAGGTCTCAGGCACGATGAAGTGGGATTACAACTATCCCAGCGGTGTAAGTGCTCATATCACACTCAACGGCGCTGGAACCGATCCCGGCGAACTGGTAGTTACATGGGACAGCCGTGTCCCGTTGGCGCAAGCGACCATCACGGGAACAATCGGCGGACGCAAGATTTCGGCGACCATGTACGCACCGTAGGACTTGCAGGGCATCGACCTCCGGTAACCTGCGTCTCCGTAGTTGCCAGGGCTACAATTTGATGTATGGAGCGCAAGGTTTTCTGGATCAGCTTGTCCGTGCTTGGACTGGTCGCCGATTTTGTATTGCCGATCTGGTGGGCATTGGCAGCGACCATCCCCGCCGCCTACGCTGCCTGGTGGGTCGCCTATCGCAGCGACTGGTTCTAGCGCTCGCACCCAAGTCAAAAACTAATGGTAGAGGCAAGCCTCGCCTCTACTCTGGTTTTTAGGGGCGCACGGTCACCATCACCACTCCATGCGACGGCACGGTGGCTGCAAACTTTCCCGTGGCCTTCCCGACATTTTGGTGCAACCACAAGTCGCGCACGGTCACGGTCAAATGGGCGGGGTACCCGATTTCTTCCCACGTCGCAGTGATCTCCTGCTCAGCGGCTCCACGGTTGAATAAGATCACGGCGCGACTGCCGTTCTGAAGTTGCTTCGACCACACTTCGCGATCGCCATCTTTTGATACGCGCTTGCCCTGATTGCCCAGCGGATCCTGGTTAATGACGATCACTTCTTTGTTCGTGAGGATGTCGTGAACCTCCGGACGCATGTTTCGCAGGTCGTTACCGGCAATCAACGGCGCCGCCAGCAACGCCCACAGGCTGAAGTGTGAGCGATACTCGGTGTCCGTCATGCCGCCGTTGCCGACTTCCAACATATCTGGATCGTTCCAGTGGCCGGGGCCCGCATAGAAATAGAGATCAGCTTCGAGATCCAGAATGTCGACTACTCCATAGCTGCAGCAATCACCGGGAGACCACTCCTTCTTCCCCGCCCACCGGTCCTGAATGTCGCCGGTTGTGCGCCACAGGTTGCCGCCGATCTCTTGTGCCCATAGCCACGGCCTGGCCCTTCCCCACTCGCAGATGCTCAATACGATGGGGCGTCCGGCGGTGTCGAGGGCGGCGCGGATGTTCGCATAGGAGGCCTTGGCATCCTGCGTGGTCGTGCTGCACCAGTCGTATTTCAGATAGTCGACTCCCCACGCCGCATACTGCAGCGCGTCCTGATATTCGTGCCCCAATCCACCCGGACGTCCAGCGCAGGTCTTCGATCCGGCGTCAGAATAAATCCCAAACTTCAGGCCTTGTGAATGCACGTAATCGGCGAGAGGCTTAATTCCAGAAGGAAAACGCTGTGGATCGGCGACGATGTTGCCCGCCGAGTCGCGGCTTACCTGCCAGCAATCGTCGATCACCACGTACTGGTAGCCCGCGTCTTTCATGCCGGACTTCACCATCGCGTCGGCCATCTGCCGGATCATTTCGTCGCTAACATTGCATTGAAATTTGTTCCAGCTGTTCCATCCCATGGGCGGAGTAGGAGCCAGCTTGGCAGAGATTGCCTCTTGGGCTACGAGCAAGATGTTGCAGGTTAGTAGCGTTAGCAGCCCAAGAATCATTCGTTTCGTTGCCATGATCTTCTCCGGAAGTTCGCGATGATATCTTGTATCAGCAAGGAGCAGTAGGCCTAACAAGGGCTGTTGCTGTGTGTGTCTAGTCACGTCAGGTCCACACATCCTACGCCAGCGTGTACTTCCCGCGCTCAATCGTCTTCTGTGCAATTTGCTGACGCAATGCGATCGTGTTGAACGGCTCGTGCTTGGCCAGCCGCCGCAGGATTGCCAACTGCGTCCGCAGCATGTCGCCCTCGGCAACGTCGGCGATGACTTTCTTCGCCGCTGCTTCGACCTTCTCGAACGCCTGCGTCAAGTAGACGCGCGTCATCGCGATGGGCAGCGCTGCCGCTGCTTCGCCCTTGTGCTCGATGATTTTCTGCGCGCGCAGCACGGCCGACTCCATGGCATAAATCTCAATCGTCATATCGGCGATGGCGCCCATGACTTCCTGCTGATCCTGAATCGCCTGCATGTATTTCTGCGTGGCCGCACCGGCCACAAACAGGCCGAGTTTCTTGGCGTTCGCGACCAGCTTGCGTTCGTCCGCGAGCGCGCCTTCGATCTCTTCCCCCGACGCCGGTCCGCTCAGTACTTCGTCCATAAGCTTCTTGATCGCCGGTAGAAGCGGCAGTTGCCCCGACATCGCGCGCTTCAGCAGAAACCCGGTAATGATGAGCCGGTTAATTTCGTTCGTGCCTTCGAAGATGCGGTTGATGCGGGCATCGCGATACGCGCGTTCGGCGGGATACTCCTCGACGAAGCCGTATCCGGCATAGATTTGAAGGCTCTCGTCAACGACGTAGTCGATCATCTCCGATCCCCAAACTTTCAGGATCGAACATTCGACGGCGTACTCTTCGATCGCCTTGCGCTGCTCTTTAGCGGCTTCGGGACTGGCTTTGTCAAGGCTGGAAAGCAGATCGTCCATCATCCCAACGGTGCGATACACGAGCGACTCGCCAACATAAATGAGGGTTGCCATATTCGCGATTTTCTCGCGCACCAGGCCGAAGTCGGCGATCGTCTTGCCGAATGCCTTGCGCTGTTTGGCATATCCGACGGCGTTTTCGATCGAAACGCGCGCCCCACCCACGCACATCGCGCCGAGTTTGAAGCGCCCAATGTTCAGAATGTTGAACGCGATGATGTGTCCCTTGCCGATTTCGCCCAGTAGGTTCTCGACTGGAACTTTGCAGTCGTTCAAGATGATCGGGCACGTGGACGATCCGCGAATGCCCATCTTGTGCTCTTCGTTGCCGACCGAGAATCCCGGGAAAGTTCTTTCCACCAGAAAGGCCGAGAACTTCTCGCCGTCGATCTTCGCAAAGACCGTGAACAGATCGGCGAAGCCGGCATTGGTGATCCACATTTTTTCGCCGTTCAGGATGTAGTGCTTGCCGTCGGGTGACAGGACCGCGCGAGTGCGGCAATTGAGTGCGTCCGATCCTGAAGTAGCTTCCGACAGCGCGTAGGCGCCTACGGTCTCACCGGCTGCCAACTTCGGCAGATATTTCTTCTTCTGCTCTTCCGTTCCAAAATAAACAATAGGAAGCGTGCCGATGCCGCTGTGTCCGCCCCAAGTGGTGGCGAACCCGGCATACTTCGCGATGTGGTCGGCGATCACTGCCGACGTGACTTTGTCCATCTCGAGGCCGCCGTAGGCCTCGGGAATTTCCACGCCGCTTAGGCCGAGGTCGCCTGCTTTCTTGAGCAGGTCGCGCGTGATGGAAAAATCCTTGTGCTCGATTTTCTCGGCTTGGGGAAGAATTTCGTTGACGGCGAATTCTTCCGCCGTTTGCCCGATCATCTGATGCTGTTCGGTGAAGTCTTCGGGAGTGAACACATCGGCGGTCTGCCGTTCTTCCAACAGAAAGCTACCGCCGAGGATTTTGGTTTTGGGGATCGCAATCGTCGCCATGAATGGGGGCCTTTCTCACTTCGGAGTTCGGGAACCAATCCCGCGCTCCTCTTCTGCCTTCGACACTTACCTTCGATACTCAAAGTGTATAAGCTGGTAGTTCAATTTTCTAGAGGAGGCAAATCGCCATGGCGATGGACAGCCCACAGCACTCCGAACCGGCTCCGTCCGCGAACCGGTCGATGCGATCTTGTGCAACCACGGGACTGGCGTTTCTTGCAGGGATGCTCGCGACATGCGTCGTCCTGCTGATGATTGTGCGCGCATCGCAAGGTTGGGCGGGCGCGGTGAGTTCGTGGCTCCAGAGAACTACTCGCACGGATCTGAGCCAACCGACCGTCGTCGATCGCATCCAGAAACTACAGCGACTCGAAACCGTGGTCTACACCATGGACAAGATTGTTACCGGTGAAAAGGGGAGCGCCATCCTGCCCGACTTTCTCGCCGGAGACCGCCTGCTGCTTCTCGTACACGGAGAAGTCATCGCGGGCATCGATTTCCAAACGCTCAAGCCGAGCGACGTTCAGGTCAATGGCAGGAGAGTTCGCGTGCGCGTGCCGCAAGCGCAGTTGCTGGTGACGAGGCTTGACAGTTCGAAGACGCGCGTCTACTCGCGGCAAACCGGGCTGCTCGTGCCCACCGATCCTAATCTCGAATCGCAGGTGCGCGACGACGCCGAGAACGAACTGCGGCGAGCGGCGCTGGCTGATGGCATCCTGCAAAAAGCTCAGGAGAACGCGCGTTCGACGATGACCAATTTAATCCAGAGTATGGGGTTTGAGGAGGTGCAGTTTGAGTAGAGGAAGATCAAAACCTTGAACCACCAAGGACACGAAGGTGCACGAAGGGAACCTCTAGTTAAGGTTCTCGAAAATCCCCGCCGCTCCCATCCCGCCGCCGACGCACATCGTGACCATCCCATAGCGGGCTTTGCGGCGCTTCATCTCCCGGATGATCGAAGCCGTTAGCTTCGCTCCGGTGCAGCCCAGCGGGTGTCCCAACGCGATCGCGCCGCCGTTCGGGTTTACGCGTTCGGGATCGAGTCCAGCTTCTTTGATCACCGCCAGCGACTGCGCTGCGAACGCTTCGTTCAATTCGATCACGTCGATGTCGGAGAGATTCAATCCGGCTAGCTTCAACGCTTTCGGGATCGCGAACACCGGGCCAAGTCCCATTTCTTCCGGCTTGTATCCGGCGGTGGCGAACGAAAGGTAGCGCGCCAGCGGCGTGATGCCGAGCGCCTTCGCGCGGTCGGCGGACATTACTACCGCCGCCGCTGCACCGTCCGACATCTGCGATGAATTTCCAGCCGTGGTCACGCCTTTCACATGAAAAGCCGCGCGCAGTGCGGCGAGCGCTTCGAGAGAAGTATCGGCGCGCGGGCCTTCGTCTACTTTGAAAGTAATTTCCTGCTTCCTCGGTTTCGATCCGTTGGGAGTCGTGAAGCTCACCGGCACTGGAACAGTTTCATCTTCGAACTTGCCTGCCGCAATTGCCGCTAACGCTTTCTGATGGCTGTGCAGCGAAAACTCATCACACTGGGCACGGGTGATGCCGAAGCGCTGCGCCACTCGCTCGGCGGTCAGACCCATCGAGAGGTAGGCGTCGGGATAATGATCGACGAGCCAGGGGTTGAGAGAAATTTTATTACCGCCCATGGGGATCATCGACATGGACTCGGTGCCGCCCGCGATCATGACTTCAGCGCCGCCCGCCATGATGCGCTCGGCGGCCATCGCAATCGCCTGCAATCCTGACGAGCAAAAGCGATTGATGGTCACCGCCGACACTTCGACCGGCAATCCCGCGCGCAGGGACGCGATGCGGGCCACGTTCATCCCTTGCTCAGCCTCGGGCATGGCGCATCCAAGGATTACGTCTTCAATCTCTTTGGGATCGAGTTGCGGCACGCGGGTCAGCGCGCCCTTAATCGCGACGGCAGCCAGCTCGTCAGGACGCGTCGCCCGCAGCGTCCCTTTGAATGCGCGGCCGACGGCGGTGCGGACCGAGGATACGATGACGACTTCTCGCATGGAAGCTCCGGAACTATTGTAGCGCCGTGCATCGACGCGCCTGGGACAAAGACACCGCTCTCAACCGCACATTGGCCTCGGACACCAATGTGCGGAGCGGCAATTCCCGGCAAAATGCCCGCTGAACAAGGCATTTGGAGTTATTCAATTGCGGCAGACACACCGAAGGCGCCGCCACAACTACTCTTGCACGGCCTATAGAGGTCGCCCCGGCCCGTGCGGAAACAGCGCGCCGGCTGAGTGACCAAGCTTGCAAGCAATTTCCGAGGAGGAATCCGTGAAGATAAAGTTTGGCGGCATTGCATTGTTTCTGGCCCTGACGATGGCCAGCCTGGTCTGGGGGCAGTCCGCCGGGACTCCCGAGAGTCTATCCGTTCGCAGCAAGTCGATCTTCCAAGTTGTGCCGACTCCGAACCCCGATCCCAACAACGACGGTCTGGAAGCCGTGGCGTCGTCGTCCGCTACCGATATCTGGGCGGTCGGGAGTGGTGAAGAGTCCGAACACTGGACATGGGCCATTCCAATCGAACCGGCTGTTCGGAGTGACCGCGGTTTCGGCGAACGACGTCTGGGCGTTTGGGTCGGCCTTCGCGAAGGACGGTTCGGGTCAACAAAAGACTTTGCTGCTCCACTGGAACGGAGCGCAGTGGTCGAAGGCGCCGAGCCCCAATCCGCATCCGCCCACCAACCACTTCCTCGACGATCTTCTGTTCGGCGGCGTGGTTACTGGGCCGGGCGAGGTATGGATCGTGGGCAGTGAAAACGAAGCGCCCTCGCCGTTTACTGGCACTCTGGTTCTGCACACGACCGGAGGATAAAACTATTTGCTGAGCTTCAGACCATAAGGAGACCCAAGTGAAAAAGACGATCGTGAACGCAATGATTCTCTCGCTGGCGCTGGCCGTCGCTGCGAGTGCTCAAACAAAAGGCCGCGGCATTACCCTGACCAAGGACGGAAGGCAGACGGTTGCCCACTCCGCTTCCAACGTCACTACTCCCACCCGCACTAACGCTCAACCAAGCGACCTCACGGTAATTTCCGGCAATCTGAGTTCGGAACCATTTGGCACATTCTTCTGTTGTTTTGGCGTGACCATCTCCGGACCGCGTTCCGACTTCAGCCTGATTTTTGCCGCCGTGCCTTTCACTCCCGCAACCGATGTCACGGTGTTCGAACTCCAGGCGGCGGTCGGCTGGGACGGGTTTAATCCCACCAACAAAGTTGCGATGAGCCTTGCGCAGGACTCCGGCGGCTTGCCGGGGACGACCATTAAAGAATTTCACGTTTCCAACCTGCCCCTCTTTGGCGACTGCTGCGGACTGGCGGTAGCCAAGCATCCCGCCGGCATTCCCCTCTCGGCGGGGACAAAGTACTGGCTGGTGATCGGCACCGATGCTCACTCCAAGTTCGAGGGCGGCTGGGCCTTCAACTCGTCGGATATGCGGTTTTACGACTACGCCCAGAACTTCGGTGGCAGCTGGGGAGCCATCACTTTCATTGAGCCAGCGTACGCCGTGCTGGGGAAATAGGTTTGCTTGAAGGCCGACCCCGCTCGGGGCCGGCTTCATTCCTCAACTACTAGCCCTTCTTCAACTGCTGCTTCCATCCCAGCACCCGCGCCTTGTTCCCTTCGGCTTCCGCTTCGGGGACCATGCCTTTCTTCTGATACAGGATCGAGAGGCTGGTGTGGGCGAGGACGTCGTCGGGGTCGAGTTCTGAGATGCGTTTGGAAACTTCGATGGCTTCGTCGAGGCGATTCAGGTCTTGCAGGGCACGGCTCAGGCCGTGGAGGGCGTCGGTGAAGGTGGGGTCGGCGGCTAGCGACTTCTGGTATTCGGCAACGGCTTGCTCGTGATGGCCTTCAGCTACCAGGTCGATCGCGGCATAGTAGTGGTCTTCGGCTTGTTGGGAATTGTGATCTCGGGTCGGGTGATCTGGCATTTTTGCGCGTCCTTGGTGGAGTCTAGCACGCAGCCGCGGGCGCGAGCGCCCGCGCCACACGACCGACTCGCACTTACTTCTGCGGACGCGATGGCACGCTGGCATCCGCGCTGGCGTCCGCGGCATTGCCGATCACGTTGCCGGAGACTACCAGTTCCACGCGGCGATTCTGTTGGCGGCCTTCGGGTGTGTCGGGGGAAGATTGCACTTTCGTCACGTGTAACAAGCGCGCAAAAAAAGCCGGAACCCGAAGGTTCCGGCTGTCCAGTTAGCAGGTTGCCCGGATAAAACTTAGTGTCGCGCGCCCTATCCCGCGGGGCCAAAACCCCAGCCTATGTGGACGCGTTACGGCACGGCTGAAGCCGGGCCCCCCAAAAGCCCACTTCGGCGCTCTGCCTTACGCACTCCGCCGCGGCCGCACGGTGAGGTCCCTCACCTGTGTCAGGATGCTCGACATCTGCATGCCGTTCAGTTGACTAACGAAAGGCAGAATGTCCATGACGAACGTGTCTTCGGTCAGTTCGCGGACTTCTTCCTGACGGTTACGCTCTCCGCCGGTCAGCAGGTCGGGGATCGTCACCTCTAGCGCTTTCGCCAGCCGCGCCAGTGACGACAGCGTCGGTGTAGCCTTTTCGTTTTCGATCTTGGACACGTAGGTGCGCGGTACCGACATCCGCAACGCCAACTGACGCTGGCTCAAACCGCTTCGCAAACGCAGCGAACGGATCGAGTTTGCCAGATTCAGATGGCCGCGGCCATTGCCGTTGATCGGCATGATCGCCGGAATGGGATCGGGCGTAATCATTTCGGCCTCATCCTCGTCTAAAGACAGATGACACCGGCGGCACATATTGTTGGTTGTACGGAATTGAACCAGTAGACAACGATCGCAGCGAACAACCTCCCGTGAATCGACGGGAGCAAGTGTAGTGGCCATTCAGGGTTTGCGAGTGCCAGAGCGTGGGCTACTCTCAAAGCCAACTGCAGGGTAATCTGCTGGATTGGGGCTGTGGATGTCAAGAAAAAAGTAGGAGAAACGCGGTCTTTGATATAACAACATCAGAATCAGACGGCTAAACTAGCGGAAAACAGGGATAAAACCATGAATCAGCGCACGGACGCATGGGGGTTACTAACTGAGTACACCCAATCGGAAAGCTTGCGAAAACATGCGCTCGCAGTCGAGGCGTGCATGAGGGCCTACGCCCGGAAGTTGGGTGGAGACGAAGACCTTTGGGGCGTAATTGGACTACTTCACGACTTCGACTACGAGCGTTGGCCGAGCCGGGAAGACCATCCGTATCGCGGGAATGAGATTCTGGCGGAGCACGGCTGGTCCGACGAAATCCGCCGCGCCATCATGTCGCATGCCGAGTACTCGGGCGTAGCACGAGTTACGCCAATGGAGAAAGCTCTCTTTGCTTGCGACGAACTCGCTGGCTTCATTACCGCCAGTGCACTCGTCAAGCCCGGCAAGTCGCTGGCTGAGGTTGAAGCCAAGTCCGTGCGAAAGAAAATGAAAGACAAAGCGTTTGCGCGCAGTGTGAATCGCGACGACATCGTCAACGGCGCCGCCGACCTGGGCGTGGAGTTGGAGGAACACATCGCGATCTGCATTGAGGCGATGCAGGGGATCGCGCGGGTATTGGGGTTGGAGGGGAGTGGACCTACATGAACAAACTACACGTAGAGACGCGCATTGCCGCGTCTCCGCTGCGTTAGAACCCACCACGGAGGCACGGGGCCACGGAAAAGAGCCAATCTCAGTTCTTGGTCAGTCGCGACGTCGGGATTCTGGTTAGATAACGGAACCCAAAAGACACAATCAAGAAACTGCTTTTCTCCGTGACTCCGTGCCTCCGTGGTGGATGTACTACCGTACCGCCTCGGCCACCTTGCCCGCCGCAATCATCTCCGAAATGCGCGCGAAGTCCTGGTACATTACGCGGTCTTTGTCCATGGTCGCGCACACGGCTCGGATCGCGGCATGCGCGTGCTGCAGCGGCTTCGAAGTTTTGAGTGGAGCGAGGAAGTCGATCGCCTGGGCGGCGGCCATCGCTTCGATGGCGATTGCGTTGCGCGTATTCTCGATAATCTTTTTCAGTTTGATGGCCGCGGTCATCCCCATTGAGACGTAGTCTTCTTTGTTGCCCGAGGTGGTGATGGAATCGACCGACGCAGGATGGGACAACACCTTGTTCTCGCTGACAAGCGCAGCGGCGGTGACTTGCGGCATCATGAAGCCGGAGTTCAGTCCGGCACCGGACGCGAGAAACGGCGGCAGGCCTTCGCTGAGCGCGGGATTAACCAGGCGTTCGAGGCGGCGTTCGCTGATCCCCGCCAGAGCGCTCAGAGCAATCGCCAAGAAATCGAGGGCGAATGCCAGCGGCTCACCGTGAAAGTTACCACCGGAGAGGACGTCGCCTTCACCATCCGCCGCCTTCGGGTTCTTCACGAACACGAGCGGGTTATCGACGGCAGAGTTTGCTTCGATTTCAAAGACCGCGCGACAATGGGCGAGCGTGTCGCGGACAGCGCCGTGTACTTGCGGGATACAACGCAGGGAGTAGGCGTCCTGTACGCGTCCACAATCGCGATGCGAATCGCGGATCTGGCTGCCTTCGAGCAAGCGGCGAAGATTCGCGGCAGTCCTGGTCTGGCCAGCGTGCGGACGCGCATTGTGAATGCGCTCGTCATAAGCGACGTCGGTGCCTTTGAGTGCGTCGCAGGCCATCGCGCCGATCACGTCAGCGGTATCAACCAGCGTCTCAGCAGCGAGCAACGACAGCGTACCGACGGCCAGCATCGCCTGCGTTCCATTAATCAATGACACAGCTTCCTTCGCTTCAAGGACGAGCGGCTTAATCTGCGCACTCTTCAAGGCTTCGCCGCTCGGGATGCGTGCGCCCCTGTCGTCGAAGCATTCGCCCTCGCCAATCATTGCCAGCGCCAGGTGCGCTAGAGGAGCGAGGTCGCCGCTCGCGCCGACGCTGCCCTGCGACGGCACGAAGGGTGTGACTCCGCGATTGAGCATTTCGCAAATCGTGTCAATGGTGACGGCGCGCACACCGGAATAGCCCTTCGCGAGCGAGTTGGCGCGAAGCAACATCATGGCGCGCGTTTCGGGAATTGCCAGCGGCTCTCCGACGCCGACAGCGTGCGAGCGCACCAGGTTGACCTGAAGTTCGCGGATCTGCTCGCCCACAATCCGAACGTCGCTCAATTTGCCGACGCCGGTGGTGATTGCGTAGGAAACTTTGTCGGCGGCGACAAGCTTGTCCACCACGGCGCGAGCCCGGTGGACGGCTTCACGCGCGTCGGGATCGAGCAGCACGGGACGGCGGGAGTTGAGGTCGGCGACTTCGCGCACCGCGTCCAGCGTCAGATCGATTCCGTTGATGTGCAGGGCTTTCACGGCAGTTCTCAGTTCCTGGTTCTCAGTTCTCAGTGTTTGGTCATTGGTCGTTGGTCGTTCGCTGTTCGTCGTTCGCTTTCGCTGCTCGCTCTTACAACTTGCTACTTGCTCGCTTCGATATTCTTGCTGCCTACTGCGGCCCGGAAGGCTTTCATGTATTTTTCTGGCAGCGCGCGTGGCTTCATTTGCTTGTCGGCTACGATGTGCGTGGTCTCGCCTTCGGCTAGCAGTTCACCTGTTTCCGCGCGGACCAGTTCGTATCCGAAGTGGATCAGCTTCTCGCGGATATTCTTCAGGTATGTCCGCACAACAACCTCGTCATCATAATGCACGGGCGCCTTGTAGCGGCAGCGGGCATCGACGACGGCAATAAAACAATCGTCTTCACGCTCCATATCTTTGTACGTAAAGCCGAGCTGGCGCAGAAGTTCGACGCGTCCGACTTCGAACCAGATGAAATGATTCGAGTGATAGACGACGCCCATCTGATCGGTTTCGGCATAGCGCACTCGGATGCGTGTTTCGTTGACGGCGCGATGTGGCGAAGAAGACGCTGGCGGCGTCAAGTCCGTCATCTTCTCGCCAATTCTTTCGCTCATTGTCCCGTCCATTTAGGTTTGCGCTTTTCGAGAAATGACGTGACGCCTTCGCGAAAGTCGGCAGTGGCGCGGATGCCGGCGTTCTCGCGGATTGCGGCTTCAATCTGAGAATCGAGTTCCGCTCGGGCGTGATCGCTCAGCAGTCGCTTGGTATAGGCCAGTGATGCGGGTGAGTTCTCCATCAACTGCGCGGCCAATTCGCGTGTGCGATCGAGCAATTTTTCCCGCGGAACGACCTCGTTGATGAGGCCCATACGCAATGCTTCTTCCGCGCTAAAAAGCCGTCCCGTCAGCAGCAAGTCGCGTGCTATTTTCTCTCCAACCTGGCGAAGCAAGAATGTCGAAACAATTGCGGGGACAAAGCCGATTTTTACTTCCGTGTATCCAAATTTTGCTTCGGGCGCGGCCAGCGTGAAATCGCACAAAGTGGCCAAGCCAGTGCCTCCCGCGACGGCTGCGCCATTCACCGCAGCGATCGTCGGCTTGGGAAAATCGTAAAGTGAACGGAACAGGCTCGCCATTTTTTGGGAGTCCGCGAGGCTTTGCTCGGGCGTTCGTCCAGTGAGCGCTTTGAGGTTGTCGAGATCCATCCCTGAGCAGAACGCCTTCCCTGCCCCAGTAACGATCAACACATGGGCGGACGATTGCTTCACTTCGTCGAGCGCACGCAGCAGATCGTCGATCAGTTCGTAGCTGATCGCGTTGCGCTTCTCCGGACGATTGAGCGTAAGAGTGGCGATGCCGGAGTCGAATGCGAGTTGGAGCGTACTGAAATTCATTTTGAAACCAAGACCACTACTCCCAAAAGACTTGTCATTCTGAGCGAAGCGAAGAACCTGCTTTCCATTGAACCATGTTTCACTCAGGTCTTCCCATGTAGGGTTTTCCGAGTGAATCAGAGCAATCTTCTTCGCGCGCAACCATCCCTTGATTTCCTTCTCGCGGACGATAGCATTGCCTACATAGTGGAACGTTTCGAAGTATACAAGACGAGGCACGCGATACTTGCTGGTGAAGCCGGGCAGTTCATCATGCTGGTGTTCCCAGACGCGACGGCGGATATCGTTGTTGATGCCTACGTAGATGACGCGAGATTTACTCGACATGATGTAGACGTAGTAGTGGCGCATGGGACAGCAGATCCTTCGCTGCGCTCAGGATGACAAATTTGGGAGGGGAGCGCTGTGTCCGGGGTCACCGCGCGAATGTTTGGTTTCTTGGGAAGCCCGAGCGTACAACACAGTGCCTACTTGTCGCTGCCAGGTCTGGTAGCGCACGCGACAGCAGGTCCTTCGCTTCGCTCACGATGACAATTCTTTATTGGTTTGGGTCTATTGCGATGAAGTCTTGTATCGCTTCCCGATCTCCGCCGTCGCCCTCAACAGCGCGTCTAGTGGCTTGAGCGCGGGCAACTGCGCACCGCGACTACTCAGGGCTTCGATTACTTTCTCTGTCGGAATATTTCCGACCAGGTCGTCCTGTGCGAACGGACAGCCACCCAGGCCGCCGATCGCCGAATCGAAGCGGCGGCATCCCGCATCATACGCTGCCAGAATCTTCGCGACGGCTTCTTCGCGACGACTGTGCAAGTGCACGCCGATTTCGAGGTAATCGTATTTCGCCATTACGGCCGAAACGACTTCGCCGATCTTTTCCGGCGAGGCCAGACCCACGGTGTCAGCCAGCGAGATCATGTGAATGTCCTGGACTTCGAGCAGACCGACAGCCTCGACAACTTCCTCTACGGTCCAGGGATCGCCGTAGGGATTGCCGAAGGCCATCGAGATGTAAACAACGGTCTCGATCCCGGCATCACCGGCTTGCTTCTCAATCTTTTCCAGTTCTTCGATGGCGTCTTCGAGAGTCTGGCGTTGATTGTTCTGCAAGAACGTCTGTGAGATCGAATATGGAAATCCAAGCGTGTGTACCGCTTGTGTCTTGATCGCGCGCTCCGCGCCCTTTTCGTTGACCACAATGCCGATGACTTCGACGTCATCGGGTGGGTCGAGTTGCTTCAGTACATCTTCAGAGTCGGCCATCTGCGGGACAGCGTTCGGCGAGACAAACGAAACCGCGTCAATGTGCTTGAAACCCGCGCTGATCAAGGCCTGAAGATAGTTGACCTTCAAGTCCGTGGAAACCTGGCCCTTGAGGCCTTGCCAGGCGTCGCGGGGACATTCGATTAGTTTGATGGGGTCGGCAGTTGGCATTTGGCAGTTAGCACTTAGCTACGTTTGCAGCACTCCCACCTTAAACTCCGGCACGTCGGGGTTCAGCGCAGCTGCTTCCAGCGCCTGCGTGATCGCTTGTCGCGTTTCCATCGGATCGATGATCTTGTCGATCCAAAGGCGGGCTGCGCCGTAACGAGGATCGGTCTGCTCTTCGTAAGTTTTCTTTACAGAGTCGAATAACTCTTTTTTTTCTTCTTCGCTTAGCTTCTTCCCGCTGCGTTCGAGTTGCTTTACTTTAATTTCGACGAGCGTGCTGGCGGCGGAGTCTCCGCTCATGACGGCGTATTTGGCAGTCGGCCAGGCGAATACGAAACGTGGATCGTAGGCCTTGCCGCACATGGCGTAATGTCCGGCGCCGAACGATCCGCCGACGATCACAGTGATCTTCGGGACCACGGAGTTTGCCACCGCGTTCACAAGCTTGGCGCCAGCTTTGATAATGCCACTCCATTCCGCATCGCGGCCGACCATGAAGCCGTTCACGTCGTGAAAGAAAACCAACGGAACAAGGTTCTGATTGCAGTCCATGATGAAGCGAGCAGCTTTTTCAGCGGACTCGGTATAAATGACGCCGCCAAACTCCACACGCTTGTGGCCTTCGTGGTCGGTCTGGTGCGCGTGTAGTTTTTGATTGGCAACGATGCCCACCGCAAATCCACCGATGCGGGCGTAGCCGCAGATTATTGTTTTGCCATATTCAGCTTTGTATTCGTCAAAGCGGCTTTCATCGACCACGCGCGCCAGAATTTCTTTCATGTCATACGGACGTGCGGGTGAGGCGTCGTAGATTCCGTAGATTTCTTCGGCGGTCATCGCAGGGTCGAC
>JAYTFO010000016.1:0-6009 GCA_043734305.1 Acidobacteriota bacterium
GGGCGACTCTTCGAGGAGTTTCTGATGGCGGCGCTGGATCGAGCATTCGCGCTCGCCCAGACTGACCACATTGCCATGTTCGTCGGCGAGCACCTGGAATTCGATGTGCCGGGGATTCTCGACGTACTTCTCCATGTAGAGATCGCCGTTGCCGAAAGCCTTGGACGCTTCCGACTGGGCCTGGCGGTAGAGGGTGGGCAAATCGGCTTCGTTGCGGACGATGCGCATGCCGCGTCCGCCGCCGCCTGCGGAGGCCTTGATGATGACTGGGAAACCCACCTGCCGGGCCCATTCGAGGGCCTCGTCTTCGGTGGCGAGTACGCCATCGGAGCCGGGCAGGATGGGCACGCCGTACTTTTTCATGGTGGCGCGGGCTTTTTCTTTTTCACCCATCAGGCGGATGACATCCGGGGTAGGGCCGATGAACTTGATGTGACAGGTCTCGCAAACTTCGGCGAAGTTGGCATTTTCCGACAGCAGGCCGTAGCCGGGATGGATCGCGTCTACGTTGGCGATTTCCGCAGCGCTGATGACGGCGGGAATGTTGAGATAGCTTTGCGAAAGCTGCGGAGGGCCGATGCAGATGGCTTCGTCGGCAAAACGGACGTGCAGCGAATTGCGATCCGCCTCGCTATAGATCGCGACCGCACGAATGCCCAGTTCCTTGCACGCACAGATGACGCGCAGGGCAATCTCGCCGCGATTGGCTACTAGAATCTTCTTGAACATGGATGAAAAGCTCTCAGCTGTTAGCTCTCAGCTCTCAGGAAAATCAACGGACTGCACAGCTCGGGTTTTTCTACGAGCCGAGAGCTTGGAGCTGAGAGCTTATTTCCCCGGCCGGATGGCAAACAGTTCCTGTCCGTATTCGATGGGCTGGCCGTTGGCAACGAGTTTCTTGACCACTTCTCCGGCCACATCACATTCGATTTCGTTCATCAGTTTCATCGCTTCGACGATGCAGAGCACCTGGCCCACTTCGACGAGATCGCCAATCTTAATGAAAGGCGGCGCGCCCGGCGACGGCGCTTCGTAGAACGTGCCCACGATCGGCGAACGCACGGGCTGAAAGATTTCCTCGGGCACAACGGGCGCGGCTGGCGGTTCCGCGGTGGCCGGGACCGGCAAGGTCGCGGGAACCGGAGCGACCGCCGGGTGCACGGCAAAATAGCGAGCGTCCGGCGGGGCCGGTTCGGCGGCACGCTTGATCTTCACTTTGACATCGCCGCGCTCCAGTTCGAATTCGGCAATGTCCTTTTCGATTAAGAACTCAATGAGTTCCTTCAGCTCTTTTTGATTCATCGTAGGTGGCGGGTTGCGCTTGCAACATCCCGCCGTGGCGCAGCGGGAAACGGCAGCCTTCTCGGCGCCGGTCAATGGTTAAACTTCTTGATTCAAGATCTTACCTAACGCCTTTATTCAACAACGATGAGTTCCTTGTCCGTGGGCGTCAGCACTTCGCAGCCTTGGGAAGTGACAACCACCACGTCTTCGATTCGGACACCCCGTTTCCCAGGGATATAGGCTCCGGGTTCGATCGTGATGACCATGCCCGGTTCCAGTATTTGTGTCTGACCCGCAGCCAGCCGGGGCGCTTCGTGAATCTCTAATCCTAAACCATGTCCCGTGGAATGAGTAAAATATTGCGCTAAGTTGCTTTTTCGTAACACCTTACGGGCTGCATCGTCAACCGATGCGGCGGCCACTCCGGCGCGAACCTGGGCAATCGCAGACAGTTGAGCGTCAAGGACGGCCTGATAAATCCGGCAGGCGCCGCTGTCTGGAGGCCCTACGTGCAGCGTGCGGGTCCGATCCGAACAATAACCGGCGAGTATAACACCGAAGTCGCAAACGACGAATCCCCGGCGCGGGATGCGAGCCTCGGAGGCGCGGCCATGGACCACGGCCGAGCGCTTGCCGGCGGCGATGATGGTCGAAAACGACATGCCCTCCGCACCCGAACGGCGTGCTTGATATTCCATGGCGGCGGCCACTTCCACTTCTTTCACTCCGGGGCGGATCTTGTTGCGGGCGACTTGGAAGAGGCTGGCTCCCAATTCGATCGAAGCGCGAATGCGGCGGATTTCTTCTTTGTCCTTCACCATGCGTACCCGCTCGACTAAGGGAGGCGCGGGAACCAGTTTCCACTTGCCTTTCAAAATGGCACGCAGTTGATCGCGCTGCGCCAGGGTGACCGATTGCGACTCCAGTCCGATCCGGATGGTAGTTCTGCTTCGGGAGACAGCCAGGTATTCCGCGGCGGCCAGCGCAGGGGCCTTGCGGGCGATGACGATCCGGGCGCCGGCAACTTCGGCATGGGCCTGCGTGACGTAGCGGCCATCTGTAAAGAAGATCGCGCCCTGGTCGCCGATCAGCAAGGCCCCTGCACTGCCTGTGAAGCCGCACAAATATCGGATATTGGGGAGATGCGTGACCAGGAGGAAGTCAAGGCGGTTCTGTTCCAGTGCAGCCTGAAGACGCCGCTGGCGGCCAGGGTGATCCATGGGAGGAGTGTATCAAGAGCAGCATCGAGCTACGGGCCGCGAGCTAGAACCGCAAGTACCAAGCTCGCGGCTCGAAGCTCGCTTTCAAAACAAAACCGCCGGAGTGCTCGACAGGTTCTTCGAGCAATCCGGCGGCGATGGTTGATCTAACTACGGGTTATGTCTGAATGATGCGCGGCGTGATGAAGAAAATCAGCTCCTGGTTGGAAGTTGTCACGGTACGCCGTTTGAACAGGTTGCCGAGGTACGGGATATCCCCGAGCAAGGGCACCTGCGAAACATTCAGAGAGTTTGAGGTCTGGATCACGCCGCCGATCACGACGGTTCCGCCGTCGGTGACCAGGACCTGCGTGGTCGCTTGTTGAGTAATCAAAGTGGGGTTGCCGTTGACCACGCGGCCAAAATCAGGCGTCGTGTTTTCCACATCCACGTTCAGGAAGATGGTGCCTTCCGACGTGATCTGCGGAGTCACGGTCAGCCGCAGGAAAGCGTCCACGTAAGACGTTGTGGGCGGACCACCCAATTGGGCCAAAGTCACGATCGGTATCCGGACGCCCTGTTTCACGACGGCCTGGATATTGTTCTGCGTGACCACCCGCGGACGGGAAAGAATCTTCAGCAGCCCGCGCGACTCCGCCAGTGTCAGCAGGAAGTCGATGCGCATGTTGTTGGTGGCGTTCAGGAACTGGAATCCGCTGGTTGGCGAAGTTGCACCCAGGTTCGAGAACAATGGGATCGTCGTGCCGGTGGTACCGCCGCCGAGAACGGTATAGAGCGGATTGGGAACAAAGCTGCTACCCACAGCCGTCGGCGTTGCCCCTACGCCTTGGACTCCGCCGATGGCGGTCGGGCCATTGCCCCAGCCGAAACCAAGCTGAGTGCCGATGTCGCGAGCGAAGCTGCGGGTGGCGGCTACGACGCGGGCTTCAATTTCAACTTCCTGCGTCTTGCGATCCATCTGCTGGATCAGCCGGTCGAGCTGCGGCAGAACCGCAGGGATATCGGAAATGATCAGCGCGTTGGTGCGGTCATCGGAGACGATATCGCCGCGCTGGCTCAGGAACTTCTTGAGGGTTGGCACCACATCCTTGGAGTGCGAATAGCTCAGGAAGCGGGTAATAGTAACTTTATCGACCGCCAGCGCTTCGGCTTCGATCTGCGCGTGGCGATTTTCGGCTTCCTTCTTCAAGGTGTCCACGGTGGCGATGCGGAGCACGTTGCCATCAAGCTGGCGCGACAGGTCGTTGTTCTTGAGCACGATGTCGAGCGCCTGATCCCATGGCACGTCGTCGAGCACGATGGTCAGATTGCCGTGCACAGCGGGATCGAGCACGACGTTCAGTCCGCTGATCTCATGAATGAGGCGGAAGAAATCTTTCAGGTCCACATCTTTCAGATTCACCGAGATCGGCTCGCCGGTGTACTTGGGACCGCTGGCGGCCTGGGACTGCGAGAGTTGCGTCTTCTGCTCGGCGGCCATGTTTACGGCCGGCTGGATGGCCGGTCCGGCGGCGGCATCCTGCATGGCGGAATGGTTGTTGACGGCGACGAGTTCAGCGGCCGTCTTGTCGGCAAAGCGAGCGGCAGCGTCAAGAGCCTTGGCAGCGGGCTCGACCGTGGACGCGACCTTATCGTCTTTGGCGGAGTACGTGGGCTCGACGAAAGCGAAGTCGGCGGGCTTGGCGGCGGTCGCTACGGGCGCAGTCGCCGGGGCCGAAGCCAGCACCAGTTTCGGCGCGGAGCTTGCGGCTACGGACGGAGCGGCAACAGGGGCCGGCGTCTTCTTGACGGCGGCCGCCTTGGCGACGGTCGCGCCCGAAATCTTTAAAGAGAAGTGACCATCCTGACCGGCAACCAGCTCGGAGGGGCGGGCAGCATCAAGATCCACAACCACGCGAGTGGTGGGCGGAACCTGGCCGCTCATGCCAATGCGCACCGACTTTACGCCGTTGGAGCCGACGCTGATCTGGTGCTGTCCGGTGGCCATCACGGTGTTGGGCAAGTCGACGACAATGCGCGCCGGGGAGTCGAGCGTCGTCACCTTGGGCGCGGCCACGCCTTTGGCCGTGAATTCGACACTCAGGCCATCCTGGCTGTGCGCCACCTCGAGCCGTTGCAGAGAAGAGGCCGCAGCCCCACCTTTGCCCGGCATGTCAGCCGCGGCCGCGATCAGCACGAACGCCAGCAGCGGAAGAATGAGACCCAGCAGTTGCTTTCGCATTTCGTATCTCCCCATCGGAGGCTCTTTCGCCCCTATATTTCTTCGAACTTGCAAACCTGGCCTATACGGCCGGGGTGGTAATTTTCTTCGTCACTTCACGGGTGAAACTCTTGCCCAACCGATCCTGCATCGTTTCCTTGAAGACAATGGAATCGCCGGTGATCTTGACTACATAGCCGTCAAACACCGGATCGTTTTCCCGCAGGAAGTACGCTTTGTTCAAACTGTTGGTTACAACCGCGATAAAGCCGCCATCGGAATGAACCACGCCGCGCAGGTCGATCGCGCCAATTTCCAGGCACTTCTTTCCCGTGCTACATCCCGAACCGCCGGCATGACTCACCACCGGGCTGATAAAGGGATCGCGCTTGCCCGCCATGCTCCACTTCTTGTCTTGCGCATCCTTCACGGCATCGTCGTCGGTGCCCTTGGCTTCGTCGGACGAGTTCGCGTTTGCGCTGTTGCTGGGAGCTGCCGCCGGTGCGGCCGCTTTAGGCACCGCTGCAACCGTCTTCTTCGGCGCTGCCGCCGGCTTGGCTTCCTTCTTCGCCGTGACCGGCTTCACTCCAAGTTTTGGCGCCGCGCTCGCGGTGCTGGTCTTCTTCTGAGCGAAAGGCTCAGCTGGCTTCGAACTGCTCTGCGAAGCCGTGACAACTTTCGGCTGCTTCGATGACGCGCTGGCCTTGGCTGGAACCACAGCGGGCTTGGCCGACGTCGCGCTCGCCTTCGCCGGAACCGCAGCCGGTTTCGGGGTAGCCGCGCTCGACTTAA
Source organism: Acidobacteriota bacterium (assembly GCA_043734305.1). Lineage (GTDB taxonomy): Bacteria > Acidobacteriota > Terriglobia > Terriglobales > Acidobacteriaceae > Acidiflorens. The sequence continues at coordinate 5,497 of JAYTFO010000016.1, forward strand.
CCACGGCAGAGCTCGACTTCGCCGAAGCCGCAGCGGGCTTAGCCGACGTCGCGCTCACCTTCGCAGGCGCCGCAGCCGGTTTCGTCGTAGCCGCGCTTGACTTAACCACGGCGGTGCTCGACTTCGCTGGAGCTGCCGCCGTCTTGGCGTGCGTGTCCTGGATGATCTGGGGATTTTGCGCCCAGGCCATGCCTGCAGCCAGTGTGCAAACGAGAATGCTGGTCGTCCGCTTCATCGAGTCCCCCTTATTTCTTCGCCGGTTGTCCCGGCTTGGCCGTCGCACCGGACGGATCGAGATCGTGACTGAAATATGTGGTCGTGACACACGTCGCTACAACACTCTCGTTGGCGGCGTACTGATAAGTCTTCTTCGCCTTGGCATCGGATGGCTTGCGGGTCGAGGCCACTAACAGGCCGTTGACATTCACAATGCGCTCAAGCTTGCTTACCCGGTCGAAGAATCCCAACATCGAGTAGTACGGGCCGTCGAGTTCCATTTCGAACGGCACTTCC